>CAYYUT010000268.1:0-5568 GCA_964474935.1 uncultured Spirochaetales bacterium | reverse complement strand
GTACACCAACCAGACAATGCGGCAGGGAAAGCACCTGCTCTTCATGGGATGCGAGATCGCTCCCGACCGCGAGTGGAACGTCGATACCAGCCTCGACTGGCATCTGCAGGACGACCCCGCCCGCCGAGGGATGAACGACTACCTGGAAGCGCTGCTTCGCGTCTATCGCGAGAACCCCGCGCTGTGGCGCCGTGACCCGGACCCGGACGGATTCGCCTGGATCGCCTGCGACGACTACGAGAACTCGATCCTCGCCTTCGCACGCCTCGACGGCGACGCGCATCGTGTGATCGTGATGAACATGACCCCGCAACCCAAGATCGACTACCGGATCGGGGTTCCGAAGTCCGGACGCTACGTCGAGCTGCTCTCGAGTGACGACCCGCGTTTCGGAGGCAGCGAGTTCGAGACCCTTGCCGAGGTGGATACGGACCCGGTGCCCATCCATGGCCAGCCGCAGTCGCTGAGCCTCCGGCTGCCGCCGCTGGGCGCGCTGGTGCTCGCCCCGCACAGCTGATCGCCACGTGGATCGCCCGAAGCTCCGCGCCCTGGCCGACCGGGGCGGCATCCTGGCCGGCTACCACGAAGCCGGCAGCCACGGCTGGTGCGAGACCCGTGACGAGACCCGGGTCGCCATCCTGGCGGCCATGGGTCTCCAGGCCGAGACCGAGACGGATGCCGAAGCCACCCTCGAGGCCCTGACCGCCGCCGACCGCGATGCCCGTCTTCCGCCGGTGGTGGTGCTCCGCGAGGGCGATGAGCAGCTGCCCGTGGCCGGACCGGGGGCGGACGGCTCGCGCTTCGAGGCGCACTGTTCCAGTGCCCACGGTGACGTGCACGTCTGGACCGGGCGGCTCCGCCGCGGCGAGCGTCACCTGCGCCTCCCGCGCCTCGCGCGCGGCGTGCACCGCCTCGCGCTCACGCTCGCGGATCGGCGCCACGACTGCGAGCTCCGGGTCACACCCCGACGCTGCGTAGCGTTCGGCGAGCGGCTCGCGGGCGAACGGGCCCATGGGGTCTGGGCGAACCTGTACTCGCTCCGGGCCACCGAAGGTGGATGGGGCCACGGCGACCTGTCGCATCTCCGGACGTTGATCGCCCAGACGGCCGGGTGGGGCGGGGACTTCGTCGGACTGAATCCGCTCCACGCACTCCAGAACCGGGACGGCGACATCAGCCCCTACTCGCCCCAATCGAGGCTCTTCCGCAATCCGTTCTACATCGCTCTCGATCAGGTGCCCGAATCGGAGCACGACGCGACCGCGCGACGCCTCGTCGCCGAGCTCCACCAGCGGGCCAAGCCCCTCGACGACCGGCGCTACATCGCCTTCGACGAGATCCATCCGCTCCGCGAGCAGGCCTACGCTGCGCTCTTCGCTGCCTTCGTGCGAGGCCACCTCGACCGCTCGAGCGAGCGCGGACGCGCCTTCGAACGGTTCCGCAAGCGGCACGGACGCGCGCTCGAACGCTTCGCGGTCTACCGGGTGCTCGTCTCGGAGCACGGAAACGACGTCCGCCGCTGGCCGGCCGGCTACGAGCACCCCGAAGCCTCGGCGGTCGCGCGGACCGCCGAGGACCGGCCCCGGGACATCGACCGCGAGATCTGGCTCCAGTTCGAGCTGTCGCGCCAGCTGGAGGACTCCGCGGACGACGCGCGCCGGGCGGGGATGGGAATCGGTCTCTACCAGGACCTCGCCATCGGCAGCGCCCCGGGAGGCTTCGATCCCTGGTACTACCCGGGCCTGTTCGCCGCCGATGCCACGGTGGGCGCGCCACCGGACGCCTTCGCTCCCGAGGGCCAGGACTGGGGCTTCCCGCCGATCGATCCACGTGCCCTCGCGGGCGACGGCTTCGACTACTGGCGCCGGCTGCTCGACGCCTCGTTCGAGCACACCGGCGCCCTGCGCATCGATCATGCCATGGGCCTGCTGCGCCAGTGGTGGGTCCCGAAGGGGCTCCCCGCCAGCCAGGGGGCCTACGTCGCCCAGCCGAGTCACGCGCTGCTGGCCCTCCTCGCCGAGGCGAGCCAGCGACACCAGGCCCTGGTCGTGGGCGAAGACCTCGGCACCGTTCCGAGCGGGTTCGCAGCGCTGCTCGAGCGCTACTCCGTGTTGTCGTCGCGGGTGCTGATCTTCGAGCGCGAGGGCGAAGGACGCTTTCGCGGATCGACTCGCTACTCGAAGCGGGCCCTCGTCACCGCCAACACGCACGACCTGCCCTCGATCTCGGCTTGGTGGACGGGCGCCGATCTCGAGCTGCGCCGCTCTCTCGGACTGATCGACTCGGATGCCGAGATGGACGAGGCCCGGAGCGAGCGCGCCTCGGCGCGCCTGGCGCTGGTCGCCCGACTGAAGCGCGAGGGGGTGCTCGACGCGGACGACGAGGCACGCGGCGATTCGCTCGACCCCGACACGATCTGCGTGGCCGTCCACGCCTTCCTCGCCCGCACGCCCTCGCCCCTGCTCGGGATCGCGCTCGACGATCTGGCGGGCGAGAGCGAGCCGGTGAACGTCCCGGGCGTCCCGCTCGCAGACTACCCCGCCTGGTCGCGCCGCATGCACGCCACGCTCGAGGCCATCGCCGCGAGCCCCCTCACCATGGCCATCGTCGATCGCGTGCGCGAGCAACGGCCGGACGCGGCCGCGATGCCGGACGAGGCGTGAGCGAGGGATTCGTCCTCGAGCCGGGGCGCGATTGCTGGGCCCGGGCGCACGCCGATCGGGTGGCGTTCCTCGTCGATGGCGAGGCCTATTTCGGCTGCCTGGCCGACGCGCTCGAGAATGCGCAGCAGAGTGTCTGGATGCTCGGCTGGGACTTCCACAGCCGCATCCGCTTGCGACGCTCCACCGCCCCGGCGAACCCGAACGACCCGGACGCTGCGAAGGGCGGCCCGGACGAGACCTTCGCCGGCCTCCTCGACCGGCTGGCGTCGAATCGTCCCGATATCTCCATCCGGATCCTCGGATGGGATTTCGCGATGGTCTACCTCTTCGACCGCGAGATCCTCCCTCTCCTGCGCTTCGGGCTCCACACGCACGGGAAGGTGCGGTTCCGGCTCGACTCCGAGCATCCCGTGGGTGCCAGCCAGCACCAGAAGGTGGTCGTGATCGATGGACGGATCGCCTTCGTGGGGGGGCTCGACGTGACGGCCGGTCGCTGGGACACGACCGATCACCGGCCGCGAGACCCCCGCCGCCGCGATCCCGAGCATCCCGACTACCAACCGTTCCACGACGTGCAGATGGCGGTGGACGGCGAGGCCGCGACCGTGCTGGCGAGGCTCGCCGCCGAGCGATGGCGGCGCGCCACCGGCGAGCGGGTCGAGACGCCGAAGACGCCGCAGGCACCGGGCGCCGGCTCCGACCCGTGGCCCGATTCGCTCGTGCCCGACGCGCGCGATGTGGAGGTGGCCGTGGCGCGCACGAGTCCCACCTTCCGCGACTACGACGAGGTGCGCGAGGTCGAGTCGCTCCACTGCAGTGCCATCGCCGCGGCGCGGCACTCAGTCTACATCGAGAACCAGTACCTAACCGCGCGCGTGGTGGCCGATGCCCTCGAGGCCCGGCTCCACGAGGCCGGCGGCCCCGAGATCGTGATCGTGCAGCCCCGCGAATGCACCGATTGGCTCGAGGAATCCACGATGGGCGTGGTGCGATCGCGTGTGGTCGCCCGCCTGCAGGAGGCCGACCGGGAAGACCGGTTGCGCCTGGTCCAGCCGGCCGTGCCCGGCCTGGCGGACGAGGACTACGTGAAGGTCCACGCCAAGGTGATGATCGTCGACGACCGGCTCGCCAAGGTGGGCTCGGCCAATCTCTCGAATCGCTCGATGGGGCTCGACAGCGAGTGCGACCTCGCGATCGAGTCGCAGGGACGCGACGATCTTCGCGCCGCGATCACCGGCCTGCGCAACCGGCTGCTGGCCGAACATCTCGGAGTCGAGATCGACGAGCTCGAGCGGCGCCTCGACGAGCAGGGCTCCCTGATCGGTACGATCGAATCGTTTGCCGGTGAGGGGCGGACATTGCTTCCACTCGACGCCTCCGTGCCCGAGTGGCTCGACGAGATGGTTCCGGACTCGGCGGTGGTCGATCCCGAACGCCCGGTGCGCCTCGAGGACGTCGCCCAGGACCTCGCGCTCGAGGAGCCTCCCCGCGGTGGCGGATCGATCCTGCCCACCGCCGTCGGGCTGCTCGCCCTGTGCGCCCTCGCCGCGATCTGGCGCCTGAGCCCCCTCGGCGAGACCCTCGATCCCGAGCGCCTGGCGGCCTGGATCGAACCCGCGGCCGAAGGGTTCGCCGGTCCGATTCTGGTGTTCGCGGGCTTCGTCGTCGCGAGCCTCGTGCTCGTTCCGGTGACGGTGCTGATCCTGGGGCTCGGCCTGCTCTTCGATCCAGTGCTCGCCGTGGCGATCGCGATCGGCGGCTCCCTTGCGAGCGCGCTGTGCGGCTACGCGATCGGGCGGACCCTGTGGCGCGATCAGGTGAGGCAGCTGGCCGGCGAGCGGGTCAACCGGATCAGCCGGGGGATCGCGCGCCGCGGCATCCTCGCGATCGCGCTGGCCCGCATCTTTCCGGTGGCGCCCTTCTCGATCGTGAACCTGGTCGCTGGCGCCTCGCACGTTCGCCCGGCCGATTTCGCCCTGGGAACCGCGATCGCGATGACGCCGGGCACCTGTCTGATCGTGCTGCTCGCCGATCGGGTACTGGCCGCGGCGCGCGAGCCGACCGCCCCCCACCTCCTCACGCTCGCAGTGGTCGGAGCGCTGGCCCTCGGGCTCGCGTGGATCACCCAGCACCGGATGTCGCGGGCCTCCGACGCCTCGGCCGGGTCGCCGGATGACAGGTGACGACGAGCGTCCGGCCGGCGGGTCGGGGCGGCTGGTGATCGCGTCGTACAACGTGCATGCGTGCGTCGGGACGGATGGCCGCCTCGAGCCCGAGCGCATCGCCCGCGTCCTCGCGGAGATCTCGGCCGACGTCGTGGCGCTCCAGGAGGTGGACGCCGGGTACCATACGACGGCCGGCGTCGACCAGTTCCGGTTCCTGGCCGAGGCGCTCGGAATGGAGCGCGTGGAAGGCGTCACGCTCCGCCGAGGCCGTGCCCGCTACGGGAACGCCCTGCTCTCGCGCTGGCCGCTGCATGCGGCGCGCGACGTCGATCTGTCGGTGGCGGGACGCGAGCCGCGCGGCGCGATCGATGCGGCGACCCGCATCGCGGGCCGCAGCGTCCGCTTCGTGGCCACCCATCTCGGGCTGCGGCGATGGGAGCGCCGCCAGCAGGCCCAGGCCCTCGCGCGCCACCTCGCCACCCGCGACGGCGAGACGCTGGTGCTGCTCGGCGACATGAACGAATGGTGGAGGAACGCGGCCCTGCGCTTCCTCGACGAGGTGGTCGGTCCCTCGCAGCGTCTTCCGAGCTTCCCCTCGCGGCGACCCCTCCTCCCGCTGGATCGCATCTGGGCGCATCCATCGGAGACACTCCGCGCCCTCGAGGTCCACCGGAGCGGGCTGGCGGCGGTCGCCTCCGACCACCTCCCGGTGCGGGCCGAGCTCCTGGTGTCGCCGGGCG
>CAYYUT010000267.1:0-5585 GCA_964474935.1 uncultured Spirochaetales bacterium | reverse complement strand
ACAAGAAGGCCAGGGGCGAGAAGAAGCGCAACGCCGGCCGGGGCGCGCGCTACGTGGCGCAGCCGAGCGAGCTCGGCGCCCTGCTCGCCGACCTGCGCACGGCCAAGGGCATGTCTCTGCGGGAGGTCGAGGAGGCGACGGGCCAGGCGGTGTCCAACGCCTATCTCAGCCAGCTCGAGAACGGGAAGATCCAGAAGCCCTCCCCCAACGTCCTCCACAGCCTGTCCGGGGTGTACGCCGTGGCCTACGAGACGCTGATGGAGAAGGCGGGCTACCTGCTCCCGCCAGAGGGCGGACGGGGTCGGCGCCGACGCCTCGCCGCCTTCGCGATCGACGACCTGACGGCAGAAGAAGAAGAGGAGCTGCTGAAGTACCTCGCCTTCCTCCGCTCGCGCACCCCGTCCTGAAGCCATCGGGAAGGGGCCGGCCCCGACCCGACGGAGACGAAAGCATGGATGTGGTGCGGGTACGGGGCTCGGAGGTGGCGTGCGATGCTGCGTCTGTTGGTCGGGGGGTCGATTGCGCTGTTCTCGGTCGCTGAGCCCGTCCGGGCCGACGCGCTCTACGAGTATCGGGGGGTCGACTTCGACACGACCCTCTCGGGCGCGGATCCGCCGGCGGGCTCCTTCACGACTGGTCCGGACGGATGGCTCCGGCCGGATCGTCGGGTGAAGCTCGAAGCCGAGGGGCCCGCCCCTGGCGCCCTGATCGGACTCGGCCTGGCGGGACTGGCTTCGTCGCGGACTCGCCGCAGGCGCCTGTCCTGGGGTTGAAGGATGCCGGTGGGTCCAGGCTCTCTCTCTCGACAGTGCGGGCCTGCCTGTACGCGATCCCTCGACCGGGTGGGATCCCCTTCGAGCACAATCCGGCACCCCACCGAGGTTCGAGAACTTTGAAGGTCAGATTCCGCAGAAACGTCACACCGCGGGCCGGATCCTGGACGACCTTCCGCGGGGCGAGCCGGAGCACGCTCGGCGCAACAGCGAGGCCTCCGCCGGCGTATGATGAGGGGGTCTCGCGATCGTCTCGCGATCGAGCAGGAGGGCGCACTGCGTGGACGCGGCAACGAGAGCGAAGCGAGGAGACCAGGAGTACCGGCGGGTTCAGCCGCTTCGGCGATCCGGTCGCTGGGCTCTGGCGCTCGTCGCGTCGCTGGGCCTGACGGCGGCGGCTCCCGCGGAGGCGGTGGACCAGTACACCTCCAGACACTCCGACCTCGCGGTCGGCTACGACTCGACCCAGGACACGTGGGACTTCTCCCTCTTGTGCCAGGGGTGCGCGATCAACGGCGTTCCGATCGTCGGCGAGCAGGCCTTCGAGCCCGGGGAGATCGAGATCGTCGTCCCGGAGCTGACCGAAACGGCCGCCCTCGGCGCGGTCTTGGGCCTCGTCGATGACACCGCCACCGGGGCGGGTCCCGGCTCGACCTACTTCAAGCTCCCGGAGTCCGAGATCGAGGCCGACGGCGAGGGAGCCCCCTTCCTCGGCTGGCTGAGGGCCGGCGTCGAGCTGGGCGACTTCGTGGGGAACCAGATCACCGTCGAGCTCGTGGACGTGAGCTACACGGGGGATTCGGGGAGCGCCGAGTTCTCCATGTTCTCCTCCGATCCCGGCCTGGGAATCCCCCGCCCCCATTTCTGGTTCTCGTCCTTCGACGAGCCCTCGTCCGTTAACGGCGTCTACTCTATCGACCTCTCGGTGGGCCCCGGCTCCCACAGCCACTTCAATCTGGGATTCACAGAGAAGGGCTCCTACCACGTCACCGTCCGCACTTCCGGACAGCTCGTGGGGGGCGGCGGAGCGTCGCCGGGCGAGGCGACCTACACCTTCGTGGTCGCGCCGGAATCCGGCCCAACCCCGGCGCCCATGCCGGTTCCCGTTTCCTTCCCGGCTCTCGCCGTGCTCGCGGCAGCGCTGCTCGGAGCCGGAGCCTGGCTCGCGCGACGAGGCGGAGGTCCGGCCGCCGCGGGTCACGGGTCGGTCGCCATCTGCCCGCCCGCACCGGCCCTTCCTCAGGGAAGCCCGTTGTCGAGGCCCGTCAGCCGCGACCGGGCCGGCTCGTAGCCGGGTCTCTCTTCGAGCGTCCGTCGGTAGTGATCCCCGGCGGCTCGGAGGTCGCCCGCGGACTCCGCGACCAGGCCCAGGTGGTAGTGGACGCGCCACGCCGGTGTGCCGAGGCGCTCGGCGGCCTCGAGCGAGGCGCGCGCCCGCTCGACATCGCCCGACAGGTAGTAGGCGGCGGCCAGGGTCTCGCGCAGCTCAGGGTGCGCGGGATCCAGCGCCACCTGCTCGCGGAGGAAGCGGATGGCGAAGGGCAGGTTGCCCTGCTCGATCGAGATCTGGCCGCGAAGCACGGCGGCGTCGGCGTGGGCCGGCTCGATGGCGAAGAGCAGGTTCAGGTAGGAGAGCGCCTTCGACGCCTGGTCCGTCCGGTGGGCGACGTACGCGTTCGCGAGCAGCGTGGGCAGATGTCGGGGATGCTCCAGAGCGAGCAGCTCGAGCGAGGTCAGCAAGCGGGTGCAATCCGTCGTAGGAGCCACCCCTGCCTCGTAGCACTCGCTTCCCGCCTCCTGGATCCTCTCGATCTGCGTCAGGATCTCCGTGAGACGGCGGTCGGGATCGGCCTGGATCGCCTTCCGGGAGACGGAACCGGCGCACGCCGCCACCTGGAGACCGAGGCAGCCGAGCAACGCGAGCGTGGGGAAGAAGCGACTCTTCATCTACCCGAATCCGGCCGCTGGAACCACTCCAGCGGCATCCCGCGGCCCTGGCCCCTCAGCTCCTCGGCGAAGTGAGGCACGATCCCGGTGGCGGTGAACTCCCCCTGCACGCGACCCTGCTGCACTCCGCGGCGCTCGAAGCGGAAGAGATCCTGGAGGAGCGGCGTCGTGCCTTCGAGACCGACGATCTCCGCCACGCTCTCGATCCGCCGCACCCCGTCCTCGTAACGGCGCACCTGGACCAGCAGGTGGATCGCCGACACCACCTGCTCTCGGATCGCCCGGGACGGAAGCTCGACTCCTGCCATCAGCACCATCGTCTCGAGCCTCGCCAGGGCATCCCGGGGCGAGTTTGCATGGATCGTGCTGAGGCTTCCATCGTGTCCGGTATTCATGGCCTGCAGCATGTCCAGCGCCTCGCCGCCGCGGACCTCGCCGACGATGATGCGGTCGGGCCGCATGCGCAGGGAGTTGACGACCAGATCGCGGGCCGTGATGCGGCCCGTGCCCTCGATGTTCGGCGGGCGGGTCTCGAGACTCACGACGTGATCCTGGTCGAGCATCAGCTCCAGGGTGTCCTCGACCGTGACGATCCGCTCGTCGGCCGGGATCCACTCGGCCATCGCACCCAGGAGCGTCGACTTTCCCGCGCCGGTTCCCCCCGACACCAGGACGTTCTTCCTCGCCCGCACACAGGTGGCGAGGAAATCCGCCATGGTCGGCGAGAGCGATCCGAAGTCGACCAGCTCCCGCGAGCTCAGGCGCCGGCGCCCGAAGCGGCGGATCGACAGGGTGGGGCCCCGCGGCGACACCGGCGGGATCGTGGCGTTCACCCGGCTCCCATCGGCGAGCCGGAGGTCGGCCATGGGAGAGGAGGCGTCGATCCGACGTCCGACCCCGGCGGCGATGCGCTCGATGACCCGCATCACGTGCGCCTCGTCCCGGAAGCGGATTCGCGTGGGCTCGAGCTTGCCAAAGCGCTCGACGTAGACGCGCTCCGGACCCACGACCAGGATGTCGGTCACCGCCGGATCGGACATGAGCGGAGCCAGGGGCCCGAGGCCGAGCATCTCCTGGCGAAGCTCGTCGACCAGCACCCGGCGTTCGCCGTCGTTGAGTGCGAGCTCGTCGTTGGCCAGGGCGCTCGCCACGAAGTCGTCGAGGACCTCCGTGAGGGTCGCCTCGTCTGCGTCGAGGAGGTTGCGGCGTCCGAGCTCGTCGACCACGCGCTGCTGGAGGCCGGCCTTGAGGCTGAGCGGGGCGCTGCCGCGGACATCCTCGGGGCGTGTCGTCTCCGATCGCTTGCGACCCGCCTCTGCGGAGGGGCGGCGTCGCTCCCACGACTTGAGCTCGCCACTGCGCGAGCCCGCCAGGCGTCGGCGGAGCGCCCCGGGATCCTCGGGTCGATCGCTCACGGCTCCTCCGCGGATCGGCGCTGGGACGGCGCCACGTCGCGGAGCGCCTCGACCTCGGCCACCAGCGCCGCCAAGGCGCGGCCCCACCCGAAGCGCCGCCGGGCGCGCAACACGTGGGGCACGCCGAGATTGAGGCCGGTGAAGACCCGCTTGTCGTAGGGCACCTCGTGGTCGACGGGCTGGCCGATGCGGTCGGACACCTCGGCCACGGTGAGCGAGCCCGGGAAACGGGGAGTGTTGCGGTTGAGGACTACGCGCCGCCGCCCGGGTCCCAGGCCGACCCCGTCCAGGACCTCGAACAGGTGGGCCGCGCCGATCACGTCGGGGACGGTGCCCTGATTGACCAGGTAGACGCGGTCGGCCAGGTCGAGGATGGTCAACAGCACCCCGTCGACGATGGGCTGGGTGTCGATCACGACGAAGTCGAAGGCGCGCCGCGCCAGGGTCACGACGCGGGCGATCGCCTCCTCGTCGACCTCCGAGGCCTCGACGGCGTCGTGCGGCGCGGCCAGCACGTGGACGCCGGACTCGTGGGCGGGTGCGAGCTGCCGCAGCAGCGTCTCGTCCAGCCGATCCCGCTCTCGTGCGCAGTCGGCCAGGGTGGAGGGCGCATCGAGATCGAGGGCCACCGAGCACACTCCGAGCTGCAGGGACGCATCGACGAGGAGCACGCGCCCGGGATGCCGCAAGGCCAGCCCGCACGCGGTGTTGACCGAGAGCGAGGACTTGCCCACGCCGCCCTTGGTGCTGTGAAAGGCGATCACGACGCCTTCCGCCCGATCGCTGCCCTGCCACGAGTCGAGGATCCGCTCCACGAGTGGGCGAAGCTGACCGCTCGAGGCGGGTCGCTGCACGACGTCCTCGAAGCGGGCTCGGAGCGCCTCGATCCAGATCGCGGGATCCGCCGACTCGCCGGCCCGCTGGACCCCTGCGACGAGGGCCTCCGGCGCGAGGGCCCGGAGTCGCTCCGCCAGGCCTCGAAGGGCATGCGGGTCCTTGCCGAGCTCCACGAACACCAGATCCGGAGCCCGGCCCCGCGTGAGCTCGAGCCCCGAATCGTGGTCCGGGGCCGAGCGCAGAGCGGCTCGCATGGCGGCGGCGCCGGCGAGTGCTTCGTCGATCTCCTCGACCAGGAGGGGATCGGCGCTGATCACGAGCACCTGCAGCGATCGCCCCTGCGCGGGGGAGGCCCCGCTCACGACGCCTCCGCCCCGCCGATCAGAAGCGACGCCTCCCTCTCGCCGATCAACACCGGCGCCCGCAGGAAGTGCGGAGGGACATCCTCTTCCCCGGGGCAGGGCCCTTCCGACAGCATCCGGCAGAGCGCGGACGCGTTGCCGGCAGCCCGAATGCCCGTGAACTCGAGCTCGAAGTCTCCGTCGGAGCGGCGTATGGCGTCGAGCTTCATGAAGCCGACCGCCTCACACGCCTCGCCGGGGCAGTCTGCGCT
>CAYYUT010000266.1:0-5587 GCA_964474935.1 uncultured Spirochaetales bacterium | reverse complement strand
ACCGGCGCCACCGCGGTGCAGATCGTGCCCCACGTCTCCGAGTGGGCCGAATCGCTCCACGTCTTCCAGCGGACGCCCTCCTCGGTCGACCTCAAGGAGAACCCGCCCACCGACCCGGAATGGGCGGCGTCGCTCGAGCCCGGTTGGCACCGCCACCGGATGGAGAACTTCAACAACCTCGTGTCAGGCATCCCCCAGGCCGAGGACCTCGTCAACGATGGTTGGACGGCACTCGTTCGCAACGTCCTCGCAAACATGCAGGAGGGACGCAGCACGGATCTCTCCGCCAAGGGGATTGCACGTGCGGCCGAGTTGGCCGACTTCCAGAAGATGGAGGAGATCCGCGCGCGCATCGACGCGATCGTCGGCGACCCCGACACGGCCGACGCGCTCAAGCCCTGGTACCGCCAGCTCTGCAAGCGCCCCTGCATCCACAACGAGTACCTCGCCGCCTTCAACCGGCCGAACGTGGAGTTGGTCGATACCGACGGCAAGGGCGTCGAGCGGATCACCGAGAAGGGCGTGGTGGTCGCAGGGCGTGAGATTCCGCTCGACTGCCTCGTCTACGCGAGCGGCTTCGAAGTCGGGACCGACTATTCCCGCCGCGCGGGCATGCGGATCCTCGGCCGGGGAGGCCGGAGTCTCGCCGACACGTGGAGTGACGGCGTCCGCTCGCTGCACGGCATGCACGTCCGTGGCTTCCCCAACTGCTACATCATGAGCAACGCCCAGGCCGGCTTCACCGCGAGCTACACCCACCTGCTCGACGAGCAGGCGACGCATATCGCATGGATCGTGCGTGCAGGCACCGATCGCCAGGCGCGCACCATCGAGGTGACGCCGGATGCCGAAGCGAGCTGGGTGCAGCGATGCATCTCGAAGGCGGGACGCGCCCGCAACTTCCTCGAGAACTGCACGCCCGGCTACTACAACAACGAGGGCAAGCCGGGCGAGCGGAGCGATCAGGACGGCTTCTACGGCGGTGGCTCCCCCGAGTTCTTCCGCATCCTTGCCGACTGGCGCGAGCAAGGGGACCTCGAGGGCATGGAGATCGCAAGCTGATGGCGGCGCGCGCCGTCGACGACCGGCTCGGCCGTCCCTATCCGACCGCGGCGAACGAGCCGCACTGATCGGGAGCTCGGCGTCCCTTCGTCGGCCCGAGCTTCCGGGGGGTCGCGACCGCGCGAGCCCTTCTCCGACGCCACATCGAACGGTCCCGGTGGGCCGGCACCCGAGGTGACGATCGCCATGACAGATCCGGAATCCGGGTCGGCCGAAGACCCGGCCTCGATCTTCGAGCGCGAGCGGACCCGCGAGATCCTCCGCAGCGAACGTCTCGGCATCGCGTTGGTGTTCGGCGTACTCCTGATCGCATCGATCCGGGTGTCGATCCAGTGGGCCCGGTTGCCCGATGATCTGTCTGCGGCGGGTGCGGCGACGTTCGCCCCGATCCGGGCGATGCTGGCGATCGTGTTGGTCTGGGAGGGCGGCGTCTGGCTGTATCTGGGACGCCTGCTTCGAACCGGCGGTCGGCCCCGTGCGTGGCTGCGCTACGTCACGGCCTTTCTCGAGATGAGCCTGCCCTCCGCCGTGATCCTTCTCGCCGGGACGACGTTCGATCCGGTCGTGGCCCTCGCCCTGCCGGCCGTCCTCGCCTACTTCCTGCTGATCGCCCTCTCGGCGCTCCGTCTCGACGCCGGTTTGTGCCTCTTCGCGGGAGCCGTGGCCGCCACGCAGTACGCGTTGCTCGCCTGGTACGCCCTCGATCACGCGGATTCGGCGATCGACTATCCGGGGTTGACGCTCCCACTCGTCCATGTGGCCAAGACCAGCATGCTGTTCGTTGCGGGGGCCGTCACCGCATTGGTGACCCATCGCATCCGTCAGGGAATCGTCCGCTCGCTCCAGTCGGTCGAGGATCGCGACCGCATCTATCGGCTCTTCGGGCAGCACGTGTCCCGCCAGGTCGTGGAGAAGCTCGTGACTGCGGAGTCGGGGCTCTCGAGCGAGCTCAGGCACGTCTGCGTGATGTTCGTCGACGTCCGGGGCTTCACGGCATTCGCCGAGACACACGATCCCGAGGAAGTGATCTCACACCTGAACGGCCTGTTCGGATTCATGTGCGATGCCGTGGATCGCCACTACGGAATCGTCAACAAGTTCCTCGGAGACGGCTTCATGGCCGTGTTCGGAGCACCTCTGTCGGACGGTCGCGACTGCATCAATGCGGTGGAAGCCGCGTTCGAGATCGTCGACGGCCTCGAGAAGGCCGTGGCGACAGGCGCGGTCGCGCCCACCCGGATCCGGATCGGCCTGCACGCCGGCGAAGCCGTGGGGGGCAACGTCGGATCGACCGACCGTAAGGAGTACACCCTGATCGGCGATGTCGTGAACGTGGCCTCGCGGATCGAGAAGCTGAACAACGAGTTCGACAGCCAGATCCTGGTGTCCGACGCGGTGTGGCAGGCCGTGGCCGGAACCGTGACGGGCGCCACCCCGCTCGGGGCCCATCGCCTGACGGGCCGCACGGAATCCGTGGAGATCCACCAGTTGAGGCCCTCGCGAACCTGAGCCGTGGAGTGGGTGGACGCTCGATGGACGGCGGAGAAGGGCTACGCGACCGCCACGCTCGGTGTCGTCGTGCCAGGAAGCGGGGGCCCGCGGGAGGGCCGGAAGGGGCCGAGACGCCTCGCTAGGCGATTTCGACGGCTCCGTGATCGTCGCAGTGGCCGTCGTGGGGGTGGTGCAGATGCCCGGCCACCAGATAGTCCTCGTGGTCGCCGTGGGGCACCGCCTCGTGGCCGCAGTCGGGTCCGTGGCTGTGACCGGTGTCGTGCGCGCCGCACGCATGCTCCGGAGTGCAGTCCGCCGGATTGCCAGCGCCGACCTCGAGGCGATGCTCGTCGACGTGGTCCTCGTGCGGATGATGGAGATGGCCGTCGTGGACGTAGTCCGTGTGGCCGTCGTGGCGAATGGCTGTGTGACCACAGCCCGCGGCGTGTTCGTGGTCGGGATGCCGATGGGTGTCGTGGCTCATGGGTCGCTCCTTCGACCCTGAACCTAGCGGTACGCAAGCCCGTCGCAATCCCGATCCTTCCCGCAAGTGGCGTGTCGATTTCCCAGCGCCTCGGCGGCGCACGCGTCGACACGGAACCCGATGGCCGGATGGACGATGCCGGCGGGCATCGCCGCGGAGCGTTGCCCCTGTCTCGCGCGGGCCATCCGCGAGACGAATCACCGTGGTCGTGGGTCTCGTGCCCCCGGGCCCTTGCCCCCGGCTCTCCTTCCTGGAGCGGACGGCGAGCCGCGGCGCGGGGGTTCGTCTGGCCCGTGGCGCGCGGCTCAGATCTGGTAGCCCGGGGGCCGCTCGCGCTCGATCCGGCGAGCCCGCTGCTCGGCGAGCTCGATGCCCGTGTCGAACGCCCGGCGCAGCTCGACCATCTGGGTCAGCGCCAGACCCTTCCCGACGAAGCTCGACGCGTAGGTGAGCCCGGCGAGCACGCAGGCGACCGGAATGGCCAGGAGCGCCCGAGGCGGCTCCCCGATGGTGAGCTGTGCGAGCCCGTAGAGGGTGGCCGCCACCGCGACGGCGCCGAGCATCGCGAACACGAAGGCGAAGCCGGTCCAGACCGCCGGACGCGGTGCGAACAGGCAGCGGACGCGGTGCCGCGCGCCCGCTCCGACGTCGCCGGGGTCGTGGGCTTCGAAGGTGAGATCGAGCTCCGGAGACCAGAAGGCCCGCCGCGCCGCGGGGATGCGCAGCACGCAGTGGCTCGGGTCGAAGTGGCCCTCCAAGGAGGGCTCGGCGTGATGAGCGCTCTCCTCGAGCGCCGCGACCAGCGTCTGGCGGTCGCACGTGATGTCGACCACGAAGCGGGGTCGCATCTGGAGATCGGCCATGGGAGTTCCCGCCTGCGCCGATTCTATCTCAGCCGGACAGGAATCTGGGCGGAGACGGACCGGCTCGCGAATGCCGCTCGATCACGACGTTCCGCGGGAGCGACCCAGGCCTTGTGGCGTCGGTCTCGTTCCCAGACGAATCGTCGAAGGGAGTTGTCGAAAGGGAGTCGTCGAAAGGGATCGGCGACGGCCCGTCACGATGTCTGCCGAACGAATCGAGGCGGTGGGCCGCCTCGCCGCGAGCGCGAGGCCGAGGGCGCTGGCCGCGAGGAGGACCATCCCCGGCTCGGGAACCGTCGACGCCTCCCCGACCGTGAATCCGACGCTGAGGGAGGCGCCGACGTCGCCGGTGGCGTTCGCGCCCGTATACGGCGTCGCCGTGACGGTGTAGGTGCCCATCGGGAAGCGGGCGGTCTCGTACGAGGTTCCGGCGTCTCCGAACAGGCTGTAGGGCGCGTCGTCGTCGGTGCGGCTGGTCCCGATCGGGCCCGTGAGCTCGAAGACCACACTCCCGACCGCAGCGTCGACGACCGCCTCGATGCTGAAGTTGTCGGGGGTGGCGTCGGGATCGAGCAACAGGCCCTCGGTCAGCGTGCCGAGCGATGCGCCGCTGCCCGTCACGCGACGAAGCTCGGTGACCGACAAAGCCTCGGCCCGGTGTGCGACGAAGAGGGAGACGGAAACGAGAACGACTGCGAGCGGGCGGATCGAGAGGGCGGTTCGGGACACGGGCTGACCTCCGGCGCCACGCTTCCCGGCGGCGTTGCCGGCCATCCGAGCACGCGGTGCGAGCCCCTTCCCGAGCCTCGTCCTACCACGGCCTGTCTGCCGCCGGGACGACGATCTCGCGAAGAACGTCGTCTGAAGAGGCTCGGCTGTGTCGACCACGACCCGGCGTACGCCGAGTCCGCTCATGCCGAGTCCGCTGATGCCGAGTCAGTTCATTCCGAGTTGGCGGGCGGCGCGTTCGGCCGCGTCGGGTCCGACGAGCAGGCGGAGCAGGAGCAGGCCGTCCACGAGCGCGACGGCCGCCTCGGCCTCGGCACGACGCCGCGCCGGGGACGCCTCGATGAACGTCGCCACCCACGCGATCCACGCCTCCACCAGCTCGGGCACCAGCGTCCGATAGGGTTCGCGGCCGGCGGCCGCGAGCCCGTTCGCCTCGAAGAAGAGCGCGAAGAAGGCATCGGTCTCGTCGCGTGCCAGCACCGGCCAGGCGGCCCGCACGAGCCCCCCGTGATCGCGGGCGCGCTTCTGGAAGGCCGAGGCCAGGGTCTCCTGGAAGACCGCACCCATCGAGGCGAGGACCTCGCGCACGAGGTCGTCCTTGGTCGGGAAGTAGTAGACGACAGTGCGGTCCGGGATTCCCAGCCGCCGCGCGACCCGACCGAAGCTGAGCTGGCTCAGGCCCCCGTCGAGCGCTGCCGCCACTGCAGCCTCGAGGATCCCCTCTCTGCTGTGTCGGGGGCGCATCCCAGGCGAATTGTAGCGAGCATTACATTCGTGTATTGTAGTTGTCGCTACATTCCAGCCGGACGAGAGGAGACGCCATGTCCGCCAACCCCGCCCTCGACCCGCCGGGTTCGGCCTGGCCCGAGCCCGAGCAGGCCCGGACGCATCTCGGAACCGTCAACTACCGCGACGTCGGCTCGGGCCCCCCGATCGAATTCCTGCATCTGGTGCAGTC
>CAYYUT010000265.1:0-5604 GCA_964474935.1 uncultured Spirochaetales bacterium | reverse complement strand
AGGCCGAGCCGGCGATGCCGCCGGTCGCCGCGCTGCCGCGGGCCGGGCCGGGCTCGCCGGACGTGGCGGCACCGCCGCCTGGGCCCACGCCGCTCGATGCCGCGCCAGGGCCATCCGACGCCCTGCGCGCGCCCGCGACCGACGGCGCCGCTCCGTCTCCGCCCGCCCGGTCCCCCGTCGACGGGAACGGAAGGACTGCCGCACGTCCCGCCGACGCCCCGGTCGCCCCGTCCGCGGTGGCCGCCGCGTCCACGACCCGGCCGGCGCTCGAACTCGGTCTGGTGGAGCTCGAGACCTTCCTCGGCTCGCTCTCGCAACGCGAATCGCACGCCGTGGCGGTCGCCGCCATGCTCGACCTCTGGTCGCTCCCGACCCCGCCGCCGCGTCTGGCCTCGTTGAGCGAGGGCCTCCGGGTGCTCGACGCCCGCGGTCTGAGCGTCCAGCCGCTCCCGAGCGCCGACGTCGTGTCGCTCGAGATCCTGAACCACCCGGCCATCCTGGTGATCGAGGGCCCCGACGGAGCGCCCCGCTCGGTGTCGCTGCGCCGGCTCGATCTCGACCGGGCGACCCTCGCGGGCGTCGTGGGCCAGCCCGACTTCGTGATTCCGATCGAGGCGCTCGAGGAGCGTTGGCTCGGCGAGAGCTACGTCGTGTGGCGCGACTTCGAGCCCCTGCCCGCGATCCTGCGCGAGGGCCAGGCCGGGACGAGTGTCCTCTGGCTCCAGGAGACGCTGGCCGCGCTCGGCTTCTACGGATGGGCCCCGAGCGGTCGCTTCGACGCCGCGACGGCCGAGGCCGTGCGGGCCTTCCAGCAGAGCCGAGGGCTCGAGCCCGACGGCGAGGTGGGCCCCCGCACCAAGATGTCGATCTACGAGGCGCTCGACGACTACGCGGTGCCGCGCCTGGTGCTCGGGAGCCCCGAAGGCAGAGGAGCGACGGGATGAGCAGCATCCTGAAGGCCCTGCGTCGCCTCGAGGAGGAGCAGTCGCGTGCGACGCCGCGTCCGCTCCGGGAAGAGGTGACGGGGCCCGCGCTCGATGCCCGTCCGGCGCGTCGTCCGACGGCCTGGATGCCCGCCGCGCTCGGCGTGCTCGGAGCGGGTTGCCTGGTGCTGGCCGCGCGCCTCTTCTGGGACCGAATGGGCCGCGAGACGCCGATGCCCGTCGCGGCACCGGTCGCGTCCCGTCCTCCGAGCTCGACGAGCCCGACGAGCCCGGGCGAGCTCCGCGCCGGGCCGACGCATCAGCCGGGGGTGGCCGGGCGGGCGGCCGGAGCGGCTCCGGAGCCGACGCGGCCCCGGGCCGGGACGACGCCTCCCCTTCCCCGCGTCGCGGCGGCCACGAGCCCGGCGCCCGCGCGCAGACCGCTCGAAGCGACTCCCCGCCCGGTGGCGCGCGCGTCCCGAGAGACGCCTTCCACCGCTCCGGAGCCCCGTCGTCGGGCCGCTCCGGCGCCGAGCCCGGCCCCTGCGCCGCGCGCCGTGCCCGCGCCGCCGGCCGCTCCCGCGTCGCGTGTCTCGGCGTCGCGTCCATCCCCGGCTCCTGCGCCGGCTCCTCCGCCCGCCCGGCCCGCGATCGCGGCCTCCGATGCGCGGCCCGCCGCATCCGCTCCCGCGCCGGAGCCCGTGGTCGAGCGTCCCCCGGCCGTCTCGGCCTACCCGAAGCTTCCCGGCTTCCGTGTCACCCGCACCGTGTGGCACCCCCACTCCGATCGACGCCTCGCCTTCGTGCGACACGACGCCCAGCAGGAGCCGCTCGAGGTGCGGGAGGGTCAGGTCCTCGAAGGGGGGGCGGTGGTGTTGCAGATCGATCCGGGCGCGGTCGTCTTCCTGCACCGCGGCAACGAGATCCGGCGCGCCGTCGGCGGCCCCTAGGAATCCCGAGCGGGCGGCCTGCGCGAGAGGCCGTCCAGCCGCGCACGCCGTCAGGCGGACGCGTCAGGCGGACGCGTCTACGGGGCGCTGGCCGGGTCGACCATGCGCAGGAGCGTGCGGTAGGTGACCCGTACGGCGCGGCCCACCTCGGTGAGCGGAATGCGCTCGTCGAGACCGTGGATCGCGCCCAGGTACTCGGGTCCGAGCAGCATCGGCATGTAGCCGTAGGCCGGGACCCCGATCTCGCGGAACCACTTCGAGTCGCTTCCGCCCGCCGTCTGGTTCGGGAGGGTCACGCTCCCCGGGAACTCGCGCTCGAGCTCGATCTCCATGGCGCGGAAGAGCTCGGTGTCCCAGGGCGAGGCCTCGACCACCGGCGGGAGCGGGTCCTGCATGACGTCGATCGTGATCGACGGATCGTCGATCACGTCCGCGAGCTCGGCCAGGAATGCGGCGGCATCGGTATCGGGAAGGAGCCGCACGTCGAGCGTGGCCTCGGCCCGCCGCGGGATCACGTTGTGCTTGAGACCGGCCCGCAGACCCGTCAGGGCGATCGTGTTGCGGAACATCGCCGAGAGCACCCGATTCTCCTCGATCACCGATCCGGCCACCGCGAGGACGAGCGGATTCGCGATCCAGTCCATCATCAGGCTGCGCGGGAAGGGCGCGTGCTCGGCCATCCGCGAGAAGCTCTCGGCCACGGCCGGCGTGGCGCGGAGCCCGGTGTCGTGAGCGCGGATCCGGCCGAGCGCGGCGTTCAGCCGTTCGATCGCCCCGTTGCGCACCGGGGTCGAGCCGTGCCCGCCTTCGCCGTCGGCCGAGAGCGTGATCCAGAGCGCGCGCTTCTCGGTGGTCCCGATCGCGTTGATGATGGTGTCGCCCATGAAGGCGATCCGGGTCGAGGCGCCGCCTTCGTTCCAGACGGCCACGGGCTCGCCCAGCGCCTGCCAGTGGTGCTCGATCAGCCACTCGATGCCCACGTTCTCGCCGTCGGTCTCCTCGCCCGCGGTGGCGGCGAACACGATGTCGCGCCGGCGCGGCACGGGGCTCTCGGCGAGCAGCACCATGGCCATCGCATGCACCGCCCCCTGCCCCTTGTCGTCGAGCGCGCCGCGCCCGAACACGTGCCCGTCCCGGATCGCGCCCGAGAAGGGTGGGAACGACCAGGCCGCGGGGTCGGCCGGAACCACGTCGATGTGAGAGAGCAGCAGGATCGTGCCGCTCCCGTCGGGGTCGGTGGCGGGGAGGCGGACCACGAGGTTGCCGCGCCGGGGCTCGGGCTCGTAGAGCACCGAGTCGAAACCCCGGCTGCGGAAGAAGTCGGCGAGGTACTGGGCCGAAGGCGTCTCGTTGCCCGGAGGCACGGTCGAGTCGAGCTGGATGTAGCCCGAGAGGAGCTCGGCCGTCGCCGCGGTGACGCGCTCCCAGTCCGGCTCGCCCGCCGATTGGGCCTCCGGCTCCTTCGCCCGGGCCGGGAGGGCGGTGGCGACGCACAAGGCCGCGACCAGCGCGCCGGCGGCGCCCCGCAGAACCCCCGGTCTCATCGGAGCGAGATCGACCCGTTCGATGTGCGGAGCTTGATGGCGATGCCGCCGCGTCCGAGCTGGCCGCGCACCCGGCCGGCGCGCTCGGTCGGCGGCGTGTCGAAGTCGCGGCCGTTGCGGATCAGGCCGTTGTCCACCCGCATGTCGACGTCGGCGTCGCACTTCTCGGGCAGCTCGAGGACGATCCGTCCGTTGCTCGTCGCGAGCACCACGCCCTCGGGTCCGAGCTCTTCGAGGGAGGCGTGGATCAGACCGTTCGAGGTCATGGCGTCGAGCGATCCCCGGTGCTCCTCGATCTCGATCTTGCGGTTGCTCGAGCGGGCGACCAGCCGGCCGCAGGTGTTCTCGCACGAGATCTTCCCGTTCGACGTGTGGCAGTCGATCGCGCCCATCACGTTCGAGAGCGACACCGACCCGTTGCTCGACCGGGCCCGCACGTCGCCCTCCACGTTCTGGGCACAGATCCCGCCGTTCGACGAGAAGAGCTGGAGCTCGAGATGGGTGGGGATCCGGATCTCGAGGTGCGCGCTGCCGTGGCGATTCCAGCGCTTCGGGATCTCGACCTCGAGCTCGAGCGTCGCCTGGCCGCCGCTCGCCACCACCCGGATGCTGTCGAGCAGCTTGCGGGCGGCCTGCTCGGACTCGGCCCGGGCCGTGCGGAAGGCCTTCACCTCGATGTCGTCGCGGCTCTCGCCGACGATCAGGGTCTTCCCGTTGATGTTCTCGACGCGGAGCGTTCCGCCCGTCGGACGCGGGAACTCGTAGGACACCACGTCCTCGGCGCGTTCGCTCCAGGGGACCTTGCGCAGCAGTCCGCGCAGGAAGCCGCCGAAGCCCGAGCTGTCCTCGGCGCATCCGTCCCGGTTCGGGTGCTGGCCCCGCGTCACGACCGGGCCTCACCCGCGCACGCGCGGGTATGGTGGAGGAGTCTCTCGAGAACGGCGCCTCCCGGCCCGCGGAGGCTCGGATCGGCGATCCCGGACAGCTCGCTCGGGTCGAGGTTCACTTCGATCACGCGTCCGCCGCGGCGCAGGACCTCGAAGGGAAGCTCGGCGGCCGGATACACCGTCGCCGAGGTTCCGGCCACGAGCATGACGTCGCAGCGCTCGACCTCGGCGTAGCAGCACGCGAGCACGTCGGCCGGAATCGGCTCTCCGAACTGGACCGTGTCGCCCTTCACGAGCCCGCCGCACTTGGGGCAATGCGGGGGCAGCGCGTCGCGGTCGACGGGCAGCTCGGCCGGGTCGAAGCGGGTCACGCACTCGATGCAGCGGAGCCGGCGATGGCTGCCGTGGATCTCGAGCACGTGGGTCGATCCGGCCTGTCGGTGGAGGTCGTCGATGTTCTGGGTGATCAGGGCCGCCAGGCAGCCGTCGCGTTCCAGCTCGGCGAGCGCCGCGTGCCCGGTGTTCGGCTTGGCGCGATCGAGCGTCTCATGGAGCTCCTTCGCCCAGGGTTCGCGGGGTTCGAGACGCGCGTCCCAGGCCGCCTTCGGATCGCGCAGGAATTGCTGGAAGCCGTCCATCGGCGGCTCGCCATGGCGCGTCCACAGTCCCTCGGGTCCGCGGAAGGGCGGGATCCCGCTCTCGACCGACAGGCCCGCACCGGTGAGCGCGACCACGTGCCGCGCCTCGACCAGCCGCTCGGCCGCGCGGGCGATCTCGTCGTCGAGCTCCTGGCTCAGGATGAAGTCGGACCGCGTCATGTCAGTGCAGGGTCTGATCGTCGTGGCGCCGTCGGTCCTGCCATCGCCGATCTTCGACCTGCACCGCGCGGAGCTTCTTTCGCATGCGGTAGCGCCGCCAGCGATACTTGAGGCTCTCGAGCGAGAAGCCCGCCATGCGTCCTTCGCGCCGCAGCAGCACCCAGGCGGCCGCGAGGCCTCCCAGGTGCCCGGAGTGGCTCACGTTCGAGCCCCCGTAGGCGGTGAACTCCACGAAGAGGATGAGCGGGATCAGGTAGATGGCTTTGAGGGGAATCGGCGGAAAGAGGAGCATGATGGTGCGTTCGGGCCAGATCAGCGAGTAGGCGAGGAGCACGCCCATGACCGCACCGGAGGCGCCCACCGTCGGAATCCCGGTGGGGCTGCCTGGGAACATGTAGGGGGCGACGGCGATCACGAAGCCGGCCGCCACGCCGCAGATCAGGTAGAAGCGCAGGAAGCGGCGATCGCCCCACGCCGAGGCG
>CAYYUT010000264.1:0-5617 GCA_964474935.1 uncultured Spirochaetales bacterium | reverse complement strand
GTGCTGGCCGAGGCGGGCACCATCTCCGGTTCGAGCGGCGTGATCGGGGGCAAGGTGAATCTCTCGCGGCTCTACGAGCGCCTCGGCATCGGTCGCGACGGCGTCGAGCGTGGCGCCCACGCCGGGATCGCGAGCGAGGCGCGGCGGCTTCGTCCGAGCGAACGAGCCGCGCTGCGTGCGGACATGCAGGCCGTCTACGGCATGTTCCTCGATCGGGTCGCCGAGGGACGCGGGCTCGCTCGCGACGAGGTCGAGCGCTGCGCCGAGGGGCGCATCTTCAGCGGAGTGCGGGCGCTCGGGCTCGGTCTGGTGGACGCGATCGGGGGCCCGCTCGAGGCGCTCGGCGAGGCGCGCCGCCGCGCCGGGATCGACGACCGCGCGCGCGTCCTGGTCGACGTCTATCCCCGCCTGCCGCGCCTCCCGACCCTTCGCTCGCTCGTCGGTCTGTGGCTCGCCCTGCGAGCGCGCTAGTGCCCCGCGAACGAGGCGCCGCACCGGACACCGGATGCCTGGGACGGGGCCTCGGATCGTCGTGACCCGACGTCTCAAGTACGACATCCCGGGCTGCGACTGGCGGGTGACGCCGGACGAGGTGCGCGAGAAGGGGTGGGAGGCGATCTTCGCACCCGCCCTCGAGGCCCCGTTCGATCTCGTCGTCGAGATCGGATTCGGGCGCGGCGAGTTCCTCGCACACCTCGCCCGCGAGGCCCCGCGCGTGGCCCACGTCGGCGTGGAGATCTCGCGCAAGCGGATCCTGAAGATGGCGAGACGCCTGGCCCGCAGCGAGCTCGAGAACGTCCGCCTCGTGTGCGCGCGCGCCGAAGACGTGGTGGGCGAGCTGCTGGCGCCGGCGTCGGTCCGGACCTTCTGGGTCAACTTCTCGGACCCGTGGCCCAAGAAGCGCCACCACCGGCGGCGCGTGATCCAGCCCGCCTTCGTCGCGGCCATGGCGAGCCGGCTGGTGCCGGGCGGTCGTCTCGAGATCGCCACCGATCACCCAGGCTACGCGGAGTGGATCGACGCGGTGCTCTCCGGCGAGAGCCGGCTCGAGAACGTGTACGCGCCCCAGCCCTGGCGCAGCGAGGTCCCGGGACGCATGCACACCGCCTACGAGGAGGAGTGGCGAGCCGAGGGCCGCTCGCTCCATTTCTTCAGCCATCGTCGGCGCCCGGGCGCAGCGACCGGAGCCGGGTCGCCGATCGACGCTCCGGGGGCGGCGGGCTAGGGTCGAGCGCCGATGAGCCGCCTCGAACCCGAGAAGCCGACCGATCGCCAGACGCCGCTCGCTCCGGACTCGATCGTGTGGAAGGATTACGCGCGCGAGGGGCTCCGGGAGCTCATTCGGGCGTGGGGCATGCCGGCCTATCGTGCCGATCAGATCTCGGCCTGGATCTATCAGCGGGGCGTCCACGACTTCGACGCGATGACCGACCTGCCGGCCGCGCTCCGCTCGGAGCTCGCCGGACGCGTCGAGCTCGACGTGCTCGAATGCGTGGAGCTCCTCGACTCCCGCGACGGAACGCGCAAGGCCCGCCTGCGGGCCCGCGACGGGGCCGAGATCGAATCGGTCTGCATCCCCGAGGACGATCGGCGGACCCTCTGCGTCTCGAGCCAGGTGGGCTGTCCGCTCGCGTGCAGCTTCTGCGCCACCGGGAGCCTCGGCTTCACCCGCAACCTCCGCACCGCCGAGATCGTCGACCAGCTCTGCCGCATGCGAGAGGGTCTGGCGCCCGACCAGGAGATCACGAACGTGGTCTTCATGGGGATGGGTGAGCCGCTCCTGAATCTCGCCGCCGTGGTCGAGGCCGTACGGATCCTCATCGACCCCAAGGGCTTCGGCCTCGCCCCCCGACGGGTGACGGTCTCGACGGCCGGCGTCGTGCCCCAGATCGGACCGCTGCTCGAGAGCGTTCCGGTGAATCTGGCCGTCTCGCTCCACGCGACCACCGACGCCGTTCGCGACGAGCTCGTCCCTCTCAACCGGCGCTTTCCGATCGAGGCGCTCTTCGACGCGCTGCGCTCCTGCAAGCAGATCTCACGCCGTCACCCGGTCTTCTTCGAGTACACGCTCATCGACGGTGTGAACGATTCGGTCGAAGACGCCCGACGTCTTGCGGCCCTGCTCGCCCGGTTGCCCTCGAAGGTGAACGTGATTCCGATGAATCCCCACGTCGATTCGCCGGCACGGCCCCCCTCGGCCGAGCGCATCGATCGCTTCATGGCGGGGCTCGCGGCCGGGGGTGCCACGGTCACCCTCCGTCGTCCGCGCGGCGCCGACATCGACGCGGCATGCGGTCAGCTGGCCCGACGCCGCTCCGCGCGACCGTCGGCTCCCCACGCCGCATGAGCGACCTCTACGCCGTGGGCGACATCCACGGGCGCCTCGACAAGCTCGACGCCCTGCTCGACGCGCTGCCTCTGGCCGAGGGCGACCGCCTGCTCTTCCTGGGCGACTACGTCGACCGCGGGCCCGATTCGGCGGGGGTCGTGGATCGCCTGATCGCGCTGGCCGAGGAATGGCCCTGCGTCTTCCTGCTCGGCAATCACGAGGCGATGTTCCTCGACTTCCTCGGCTGGCGAGGGCCGCACTACATGGCCGGCGATTCCTTCCTCGCGAACGGAGGCGTCGAAACCCTGCAGAGCTACGGCTGCCTGGATCTGTACTCGGTGGAGCAGGAGGGCCTGGTGCTCCCTCCCGGGCACGCCGCGTTCTTCGAAGAGCTGGTCCTCTACCACCGGGAGGGACCCTACCTGTTCGTCCACGCCGGCCTCGGCTCGGACGCCATGGCCCAGACCGACGTCGAGCGGGCTCTCGAGGGCTCGCCCGCCGAGGAGCTGGTGTGGCGGCGTCTCTCGGGCCACGAGCGTCACGAGCTGGGCGTGACGATCGTGTACGGGCACACCCCGCACCGCGACTTCGAGGTCCGCTGGAATCTTCCCTGGGGCATCGGGATCGATACGGGCGCCGTCTACGGGGGACCGCTCACGGCGCTGCGGCTCCCCGACGAGACCCTCGTCCAGGTCTGACGCCAGCGCCTCGCGCTGTCGCCCCCGCTCGGGTCGGATCAGGCCTCGCCGCCGCTCCGCCGTGCGACCCTCGGAATGGTGAGCCGCGTGCCGGGCTGGAGACTGTTCAGGTCGAGGTCCTGGTTGAACTCGCGCAACAGCCAGACCGGGACGCCGTAGCGGGCGCGCGACAGCTCCCACAGGGACTCGCCCCGCCGGAGCACGTGGTGTCCGGTGCCGGCGATCTCGAAGCTCTCGAAGAACTGCTCGCGCAGCGCCCGGTGGTAGTCGAGGCGGCGCTGCTCGAACACGCTCGGCGCGACGCTCCGGAAGTCGAGCCGCAGGGTCTGGCCGATGGCGAGCGCGCGGCCATAGGGAATGCCGTTCAGGCGACGCAGGTCGGAGGCGCGCACCTCGAGCCATTCGGCGATGTGGCCGAGGGTCTCCCCGGGATGCACCTCGATGCGCTGGCCCCGAACGGCGAAGCGGACCGGCTCGGGTGGCAGCGCGCGGATCGCCTGCCCCTCGGTCGGCGGCGACGCGCTCGCGGTCCGGGCGGCGGGCTCCGCGGCCACCTGGGCCGGCGCAGGCGCGAGCTCCTTCCGGGCCATCGTCGATTCCTCGCTGCCCGGAATGCGGAGCGACTGGCCCACATAGATCCGATCGCGGTGGCGGATGCCGTTCAAGCGGGCGAGCTCGTCGGGGTCGACGCCGAACTGCTTGGCGATCACGGTGAGGTTGTCGCCGCGATGCACCACGTAGCGCCCCCCGGCCGGGGGTGCGAGCGAGCGTCGCGCCTCGGCCCGGGCCACGGCGACCGTGTCCGGCGCCGCCTGGCTCGGGAGCCGCAGCACCTGTCCGATGCGGATGCGGTGACGGCTGCGCAGTCCGTTCAGGGCCACCAGCTCGCGTTCGCTCACGCCGTAGCGCGCGGCGATCGCCGAGAGGGTGTCGCCGCGCCGCACCCGGTAGCGGACATCGGGACGCTGCTCGAGGATGCGTTCGCTGGCGGGGATCTGGGCCAGCTGCAGCCGCTGCGGTCGCCCGTCGTCGCGGGGCGGAAGCCGCAGGGCGTAGCCTTTCGGAACGTACTTCTGGCCGCTCCAGACGGGATCGAGTAGGGCGGGGTTGAGCGCACGCAGCAGTGGGCCCGACACGCCGAAGGCGTTCTCGAGGGTCGCAACGGCGTAGTAGCTGTCCATCTGGACCGACTCGAGCGCGGCCGGAGGATCGCGCTCGATGGGGCCGAAGTAGCGCTCGGGATCCTGATCCACCTGGAGGGCCGCCAGGAACGAGGTGTAGAAGTTCCGCGATGCGAAGCCGAAGCTCCGGCTCCGATACTTCTCCACGATCGTGGCGATGTCGCGTGTCCCGAGCTTGCGCACCGCCCGGCGCATGCCGGCGATGCCGTGGTTGTAGCCGGTGATCGCGAGGGGCCAGCTCTGCACCTGTTTGTAGTTCGCGACGAGCAGGCGGGCGGCCGCGTCCGAGGCGAGATAGGGGTCGTAGCGCTCGTCGATCACGTGGTCGATGCGCATGAAGAGGCGTCCGGTCGAGCGGGTGAATTGCCAGAGGCCCGCCGCACCGGCATGCGAGTAGGCCTTGGGGTTGTAGGACGACTCGACGTGGGGCAGGGCGGCCAGCTCGCCCGGAACCCCGCGGGCCGCGAGCACGTCGCCGATGAATCCCTCCCAGCGTCCCGATCGCAGCAGCCCCTCGCGGAACTTGTTGGCCTGACCGAGCTGGAAACGCACCCGGCGCGCGGCCGCGGCGAGCGTGCGATCGGACACGTTGTCGGGGAAGAGCGCGAGCACCCGCTTCTCGGTGCGCCCGAGCCGGCTCCGCCGGCCCGAGGCGAGGGTCTCGAGCGCCGACCGGATCTGGGACTTGGCGCGTTCGAGGATGCGTTGGCGTCGGCGCGAGCTGGCGCCTTCCGGGAACCGGACCGTGTCGTACACGATCCCGAGGTCGCGCGAATCATGGATGAAGCCGCCATCCGTCCCGACCTCGGTGTAGACCCGCACCCAGAATCGGACCTGGGGTTCGAGCGCGGCCGGGCGGGGAAAGGGTTCGGCGTGGGCCGCGCCGACTCCTCCCAAGCACAGGACCACGGTCATGAGGGCGATTCGTTTCAACATGAACGCTTCTCGAATCGGCAGCCGGGACGCAAACCTGAACTCGGATCCGGGAGATTCCGGATCCGTGCCCGGGTCGCCGTGGGGAGGGTCTGCTGGGGGAGGAGCCCGCCCTCGGGGACGTCTCGATACTAAGAAGCCGACCGATCGCGCGCCAACCCGGGCACGTGCCTCCCACGAAGCCGATCCCCGATGCGGTGGCCAGCCCGGATCGGGTGTCGCGCCGAGGTGTTTCCCGCCGAGCGGGTGGATCCCGCCGGCCGGAACCGGCCTGCGGGGCGCGCGTCCGGCCCTGGGAGGCTCTGCAGAACCCGCCCCAGCCACGACCCGAGGAGCGCAGTGGCACGATGTCCGTCCGACGGGCGCCGCCCGAGTAGACCGTCGGCCACGGGAGTCACCCCGTCGACCCGTGCGGGGCTCGCCTAGGGATCCTCTGCAGAGAGGCGGGTGCCAGGGCCGGGGCAGGCGGGGGCGCC
>CAYYUT010000263.1:0-5649 GCA_964474935.1 uncultured Spirochaetales bacterium | reverse complement strand
CACGTCGTCAGGTACCGACACGTCGTCAGGTAGCGACACGTCGTCAGGTATCGAGACGTCGTCAGATATCGACTCGTCGTCGCGTTTCGATCCGGCGGGACGACCGGCCGCCACCGAGCCGATCGGGCCCGACCCGGTAGCCGCCAGCCAACCACCTTCGGAGGGGTGATGACCGTCGACCTGGACGCCGCACGACGCGAACAGATCCTGAACACGATCCGCTTCCTGGCCGTGGATGCCGTCGAGAAGGCGAAGTCCGGACATCCCGGGACGCCGATGGCGCTGGCCGGGCCCGCCTTCGTGATCTGGGACCGCCATCTGCGATTCGATCCGAACGATCCCGAGTGGCCCCTCCGCGATCGCTTCGTGCTCTCGGCGGGGCACGCGTCGATGCTCCTCTACGGCCTGCTTCACCTCTACGGCTACGACGTCGATCTCGAGGCCCTGCGAAGCTTCCGCCAGCTCCATTCGGCGACGCCCGGTCACCCCGAGTACGGCGATACGCCCGGCGTCGAGGTCACCACCGGTCCTCTCGGTCAGGGCTTCGGTCACGCCGTCGGCATGGCCCTGGCCGCGCGAATGACCCGATCGCATTTCGAGGCCGGCGACGACGGACCTGGCAACCATCAGGTCTACGGGATCGTCAGCGACGGCGATCTGATGGAGGGCATCTCGCACGAGGCCGGCTCCATTGCCGGACATCTCGGGCTCGGGAACCTGATCCTGCTCTACGACGACAATCGCATCACCATCGACGGCTCGACCGATCTGTCGTTCAGCGAGGACGTGCGGGCCCGCTTCGAGGCCCAGCGCTGGCACGTCGAGGAGTGCGACGGCACCGACCTCGATGCCATCGATCGCGCGGTCGAGGCCGCCCGGGGCGAGACGGCCCGGCCGTCGATGATCGTCTGTCGCACTACCATCGGGATCGGGAGCCCCAACAAGGCCGGGACCTCCAAGGCCCACGGGGCACCGCTCGGCGCCGACGAGGTGAAGCTCACCAAAGAGAATCTCGGCTGGCCCCTCGACCCCGAGTTCCTAGTGCCCGACGACGTGCGCGCCTACTTCGTCGAGCGCGCCAAGGCGAAGCGCGAGGAGCGCGCGGCGCGGGACGCCGCCTTCGACGCCTGGCGCAGTGCGCATGCCGAAGCAGAGCGCGCCTGGCAGTCGGCCCGGGCGCGCCGGGTGCCCGACGATCTGTGCGAGCGCCTCGCGGAAGGCGTCGCGGGCAAGGAGGCGGCGACCCGCAAACACTCGGCCGCGGTGATCCAGCAGCTCGCCGCGAGCGTTCCGTTCCTGGTCGGCGGCTCGGCCGATCTCGCCGAGTCGAACCTCACGCGCATCGAGGACGGCGGCGACGTCGGTCCGGCGGCCGGCGACGGCGATCGCTTCGCGGGGCGCAACATCCACTACGGGATCCGCGAGCACGGCATGGCCGCGATCACGAACGGCATCGCGCTCGACGGCAGCTTCCTGCCGTACGGGGGCACCTTCCTGATCTTCAGCGACTACGCGCGTCCCTCGATCCGGTTGGCAGCCCTCATGGGTGTGCGTTCCAACTTCGTGTTCACCCACGACTCCGTCTTCCTGGGCGAAGACGGCCCCACGCACCAGCCCGTCGAGCATCTCGACGCGCTCCGCGCCATCCCGGGCCTGCACGTCTTTCGCCCCGCCGATGGGGTGGAGACGGCGGCCAGCTGGGCCTGGATCGCCGCTCGCGCCGATGGACCGGCGATGTTGGCGCTCTCGCGCCAGGGGCTCCCCCCGCTCGATCGGCCCGCCGCGTTCGTGCCTCGCGACGTCTGGAAGGGGGCCTACTGCGTGCACGAGCCCGACGGAGCTCCGGATGCCGTCCTCGTCGCCTCGGGCTCGGAGGTGTCGTTGGCGCGGGCCGCAGCCGGCGAGCTCGCTGCGGCCGGTCTGGCCGCCCGCGTGGTGTCGATGCCGTGCATGGAGCTCTTCGCCGCACAGGACGAGGCCTATCGGACGAGCCTGCTACCCGACGACGGAACCCCGGTGATCGCCATCGAGGCCGCGCGCGGGGACAGCTATCGGCGCTGGGTGGGGCGTCGTGGTCTCGTGATCGGGATCGATCGCTTCGGGGCGTCGGCGCCCTACAAAGCGCTCGCCGATTATTTCGGATTCACGCCCGCGAAGGTGGTCGCCCGGGTGCGCCAGCATCTCGGACAATCCGCGTAGCCCAACCGAGCGCGGCTCGGAGCCGGCGGTCTCACCCAGATCGACGTTGCGGGAGGCACGGAGTGCGAGCGCCGCTCGGAGACCGCGCCGAGCCCCGACGAGAAGCGATCCGATACCGATCCATGGCGTGCGGACATGGCTGTCCATGCGGCCAGCCACGGCGTCTTGCGGCCGAGCCAGTCAGGCGGCGATCCGATCCGGGAGTGACGGGGCCGAATCCGGATCCGACACGGCGCCCCCCGCCACCACCACGAGGGGCGCTGATTGCGCGGCCGCGCGGATGCCGCCGTCGGGCTCCGGCGGCCCATCGCGGTGCGGACCGAGGGACCAGCCGCGACGCAGCCAGAGCAGGATCTTGATGGCGAGGAACGCGACGAAGACCTCGCCTCCGAACAGGATGAAGAGCGGCATGGTTTCCCCTCCGGCGTGCCCTCCTCGGCGGGCATGGCGACGAGCGATCGACGGACCGCGGTGCGCCTCGGAAAAATAACCGGCTTTGGGCGCTCGAACAGCGGGGTTGCCGGGACGTCTCGGGGACGGCGGCGGACCGACCCCTCGAGCGAACCCGGGCGTGCGGGAACGCCCGCTCGCTTTCGGCGGGTGCCGCCTGGCACCGACCGGCGCGCTTGGGCCGATCGAAGCTCGGCTGCGTCAGGCGCGCACGACCTCGTAGTCCCGCCGTCGGAACCGGCGCGCGCGCGCGACGTACTCGGCCGCGAAGCCGGGGTAGAGCGAGCGATTGGCGCCATCGTCGGAGAGGTACCAGCTGTTGCAGCCCGACGACCAGACCATGTGCTTCATGCGCCCCTGGATGCCCTCGTTGTAGCGCTCGACGACGTCGGGACGGACGTCGACGAACCGGACGCCCTCGTCGCGCAGCAGTCGCGCCGCACCCAGCATGTGTTGGATCTGGGCTTCCGTGAAGACCAGCACCGAGGTATGGCCAGGCCCGGTGTTCGGTCCCATCAGGACGAACCAGTTCGGGAAGCCCGCGACACTCATCCCCTTGTAGGCGAAGGCGCCGTCCTTCCAGACGTCGTCGAGCTGGCGGCCTCCGCGCCCGCTGATCGGGAAGGGTGCGCTCGCCAGACCGAGCGCGAACCCCGTCGCGAGCACGATGGCATCGAGCTCGCGGAAGGTCCCGTCGCGGGTCTCGATCCCGTGGCTCCGGACCTCCTCGATCGGGTCGGTCACCAGCTCGACGTTGTCCCGCTCGAACGTCGCCCAGTAGTCGTCCGAGATCAGGACGCGCTTGCAGCCGAGCTGGAAATCGGGACGCAGCCTGCGGCGGAGGTCCCGATCCTTCACCTGCGACTTGAGGAAGGCCAACGAGCCCTTCTCGCCCAGCGACGAGAGTCGCGGCGAGTCGAGGAACACGATCGGTCCGAAGAGCTCGCTGAGCCAGTACTTCGCGAGGCGGCTGGCGCGGAGCGCGAGCGGAAAGCGCCGGAAGCGCTCCTTCTCGTCGTCGCCGTAGCGCTTGTCGCGCTTCGGGAGCACCCACGCCGGCGTGCGCTGGTACACCTCGAGCTTCGCGACCTGGGGGGCGATCGAAGGAACCACCTGGACGGCGCTCGCCCCGGTTCCGATGACCCCGACCCGTCGTCCCGTGAGGTCGTACTCGTGGTTCCAGCGCGCCGTGTGGAACACCTCGCCCCGAAAGCTCGCGAGGCCCTTGATGTCGGGGAGCGCAGGGTCGACCAGCCCTCCCACCGCGGACACGACCAGCCGCGCCTCGAAGTGGTCGCCCGCATCCGTCTGGAGCGACCACACGCCCTGCGCCTCGTCGAAGCGTGCCTCGACGATCTCGGTGCCGAAGCGGATATGGTCGCGCAGCTTCCACTTCTCGGTGATGCGAAGCAGGTAGGACTGGATCTCCCCCGCGGTCGCGAACCGGCGCGACCAGTCGGGGTTCGGCTCGAAGGAGAGCGAGTACACGTGCGAGGGCACGTCGCAGGCCGCTCCGGGATAGGTGTTGTCGCGCCAGGTTCCTCCGACCTCGTCGGCCCGCTCGAAGATCGTGAACGATTCGAAGCCGGCCTTCTTCAGCTGGATCGCCGCGCCGATGCCTCCGAATCCGGATCCGATGATGGCGATCGGGAGCTCGCGTTGGCTCATGACCTCTCCTTGCGTAGACCACCGCGCACCAGGGCCAGATAGGTGGCGACGATGTGTTCGTCGTCGTGTCCCGACCCACCGTGCGGGGGGACGAGCATGCGATCGAGGAAGTAGCGGGCGCCGAGCAGCAGGTGGGCCTGGGCGTCGATCTCGTCGGGGGTCATCGCGCACAGCTCGCCCCGCGCGATGCCCACCTCGAGATTCTGGGTGAGCATCGCGATCCAGGTCTGCAGGCCCCGTTCGTAGAGCTCGGGCGCGTGCAACCGCGACTCTTCGGAGAGCCGGATCCAGGCGGGATGTCGCCGCAGGAACGCCAGATAGGTCCGGATCGACGCTTCCTCGCGCTCGAAGTAGCCCTCGATGCCGTCGACGTGGCGGTAGAGCTCGCGTTCATGCTCGTCGACGACCCACTGCATCACCTCGTGGAGCAGCTCACCGCGCGAACCGAAGTGGTAGTGGACGTTCCCCACGGAGACGCCCGCCCGCTCGGCGATGCGGGCCACCGAAGCGCCCACGATGCCCTCTTCTCCCGCCACCTCGAAGGCCGCCGCCAGGATGCGCTCGCGCGTCTCGCTCGACTTCGCGTAGGGCCCCCGCTTCCCGGGCCGCGCCGGGGGCGGAGAGGAGGTGGCAGAGCGGGTGCGCGACATGGGCTGAAAATAGATCCAATATTCAGTTTTGCAAGCCTGAACCGTCGTCGTCGTGGGGTGGCAGCTCGGGCCGTCGCAACCCGCAGGGTCGGATCTCGCGGGCGGGGACATTCGCGGGGCGTCGATACCCTGCCCGGCAGCGACCAGTTCAATGGTAGTCGTGGGACGGAGGCAGCAGGCGGCGGGCGGCCAGGGGCGCGAGCTCGCGCACCCGCACGTGGGCCACGCCTTCGACGTTCTGGAGAGGCCCGGCGACCTCGACCAGCGAGGCGGTGTGGAGCGGCACCCGGAAGCGCCGGAAGATCGACGGGGTGAGCACGGCGTTCGAGGTGCCCGTCTCGTCCTCGAGGGTCAGGAAGCAGAAGCCCTTCGCCGAGCCCGGACGCTGGCGCACGATCACGTGGCCCGCCGTGCGCACGAAGCGCCCGTTCGGTGTGTGGCGCAGCTCGCGCGCCGTGCGCAGGCCGCGCCGCCGGAGCCCTTCGCGCAGATGGGACATCACGTGGGGCCCCACCGTGAGACCGCTCCCCCGGTAGTCGGCGAGCGTCTCCTCGACAGGAGCCATCTCCTCGAGGGGGGAGGGCTCGTGCTTCGGCGCCACCCCGGCGAACAGCGAGCGCGGATCGCGTTCGAGCGCCGAGACCTGCCAGAGGGCCGAACGCCGGGTTCGCGCGGCCGGGTC
>CAYYUT010000262.1:0-5652 GCA_964474935.1 uncultured Spirochaetales bacterium | reverse complement strand
GACGACCACGTGCTCGACCTCGCTCGCCGAGATGTTCTCGCCCCCGCTGATGATGATGTCCTTCTTGCGGTCCCGGAGCTCGATGTAGCCGCCGGGGTGGGTCACCGCGAGATCCCCCGAATGGAACCAACCACCCCGGAAGGCCTCGGCCGTCGCCTCGGGATCGCGGTAGTAGCCGGCCATGACGTTGCTCCCCCGCATGACGACCTCACCCATGGTCGCGCCGTCGGCCGGAACGTCCCGCATCTCGTCGTCCACCACCCGGACGTGCGCCGCGTGCAGATACGGAACCCCCTGCCGGGCCAGGAAGGCGGCGCGCGCGGCGACATCGAGCGACTCCCAGCCTGGCTGCATCTCGCAGTGCACGTGGGGTCCGTAGGTCTCGGTGAGTCCGTAGAGATGGGTGACCCGCGCCCCGAGCGACTCCATGCGGGCGAGCAGGGTCGGCGAGGGCGGCGCCCCGCCCGTCGCCACGCGCACCTCGGGATCGAAGCGCACGCCTTCGGCGGCCGGCGACTCGGCGATCATCAGCAGCACCGTCGGCGCGGCGTTCATGTGGGTGACGCGCTCGGCCGCGGCCAGCTCGATGATGCGCGCCGGGTCGATGGCCCGCAGCATCACGTGCTTCGCGGCGGCCCCGGTGACGGCCCAGGGGAAGCACCAGCCGTTGCAGTGGAAGAGCGGAAGGGTCCACAGGAAGCACGAATCGCGCTCCAGGCGCTGCGTGGCGATCTGGCCGAGAGCGTTCAGGAAGGCACTCCGATGCGTGTACATCACGCCCTTCGGACGGCCCGTGGTCCCCGACGTGTAGTTGAGCGAGAGCAGGCGGTTCTCGTCGTCGATGGTGGAGTCGACGGCCAGCACGGGCGCCCCGTCGACGAAGTCGGAGAAGCGGGGTCCGGGAAGGGGGGCACCGCGGATGCCGGCGTCGGGGTCGTCGAGGTTCACCCAGTCGGGCGAGCCCTGGAGCGCCTCCGGATCCACTCGATCGGCCAGATCGCTCGCCACGAACACGATCCGGGCGCCCGAGTGGTCGAGGATGTAGTCGACTTCGTGGCGCACGAGCCGGGTGTTGATGGCGACCAGGACCCCTCGGACCAGGGACACGGCGAAGTGCGCCACCAGGAGCTCGCGTACGTTCGGGGCCAGGAAGGCCACCCGGTCTCCGGGCCCGATGCCGGCGCGGCGCAGGGCCCCGGCCAGGCGTCCCACCTGATCGGCGAGCTCGCGATAGGTCCAGCGGACCGACCGGTCGACGACGGCGATCTGTTCCGGGAAGACGCGGGCCGTGCGCTCGAGGAAGACAAGGGGCGTGAGCTCGTGACGATTGGCGGGCGGCGCCCCGTTCTCGGAGGCCTCGGCAGGGCCGCGCTCGGCGTCGGGGTCGGGCGGGGGATCGGACGTCACGAATGGGAGGGAAGCAAAAGAAAACCCCGGGGACCATGACCTTTCGGCCTCCAAGGCGGCTACGGCGACCGCGGTTCCCCGGGGCGGTGGTTCGCTGGGAACGGAGCGTCCCCAACCACACCAAGACGTTCTCTAGCGATTCGATGTGGCGTTAGGACGCCCCCACCTCACTCGCCGTAGTTGTACACTCTGACACCGAATCACCTCCGTCCCGGCGTGGAATGAATGAACGAGGCCCAGTCCTCGCATCGGGTCCCGATGGCGGGGCGGTCGCCGTGCCCGCCCATCTCGGGCCGCCCGCAGGATGGGGGTCGCCCATGCGACCCGTCCCCGGACTCGAGGGCGAGTGAATCCCCCTCATGGGAGTACAGTATCGGACGAATCGGAAAGGGTCGAACCGAGCGGGCGAGCGCTCCCGCCCCATCCCATCTGGGCTAGACTGCGGGCATGGCGGAAACAAAAAACATCCCAAAAACGGCTACTTTGCTCGTTTCTTGCGAAGACCGCCCGGGCCTGGTCGCCGCTCTCGCCCAACTCCTCTACGGGCACGGCGCCAACATCCTGCAGGCCGATCAGCACACCGATGCGCTCGCGGGCCAGTTCTTCCAGCGCATCCGCTTCGACTGGAGCGCGCTCCACACCGATCGCGCCACCCTGGAACGGGCGATCGCCGAGGTGGCCGAGCGCTTCGAGATGTCCTGGCGCCTCGCCTACGAGAGCCAACGCAAGCGCATGGCGATCTTCGTGTCGAAGGTCGAGCACTGTCTCTACGACCTGCTGCTGCGCCACCGCGCCGGAGAGCTCCGCTGCGACATCCCGTTGATCGTGAGCAACCATTCCGACCTCGCGCCGGTCGCCGAGCAGTTCGGTATCCCGTTCCAGGTCTTCCCGATCACGCGCGACACGAAGCTCGCTCAAGAGGAACGCGAGCTCGCCCTGCTGGACACCGAGAAGATCGATCTGGTCGTGCTCGCCCGCTACATGCAGATCCTGTCGGACACGTTCGTGTCGTGCTATCCGGCTCGGATCATCAACATCCACCATTCGTTCCTGCCGGCCTTCGTGGGCAGCCGGCCCTACCACCAGGCCTACGAGCGAGGCGTCAAGCTGATCGGAGCCACGGCACACTACGCGACACCCGACCTCGACGAAGGACCGATCATCGAGCAATCGGTGGTCCCCGTCTCGCATCGTGATTCGATCGCAGACCTCACGCGCAAGGGACGGGACGTCGAGCGCACCACGCTCGCGCACGCCGTGCGCCTGCACCTCGACGACCGGATCCTCGTGTCCAGCAACAAGACCGTGGTCTTCGGCTGAGACCTTGGCAGCCCCGAACCGACGAGTCGTCGCGTGAAGGCCCGCGCCTTCTTCATCCTCGCCGCGGTGATCGTGGCCGCGGCCGCCTGGGGCGTGACCTGCTTCTCGTGGCGCTTCCGCGAGCTCGCCGAGAACACCGGCTGGATCGAGCCCCAGAGCTTCGAACGCCTCACCCTCGTGACGGTCGGGACGGGCACCGCCTACGAGAACCCCGAGCGGCTCGGACCGTCGAGCGCGGTGGGTCTCGGGGATCGCGTGGTGCTCGTCGACGCGGGTCGCGGCATCGCCGAAGCGCTGCGCCGCGCCCGGATCCCGGTGGTCCAACCGGACAGCGTGTTCCTGACCAGTCTCGCCCCCGAGAACACGGTGGGTCTCGACGACCTCCTCCTCACCGGTTGGCTGACCCCGCGCCAACGGCCCCTCCGGCTGGTCGGCCCACCCGGCACCGTGGCCCTGGCGCGTGGCATCGAGCAGGCCCACGCCGCCGGGATCGCGGCGCGGCGCGAGAGCCTCGCCCTGCCGGCCGAGGGCGCCCGCTTCGAGGCCATCGAGGTGGTCGACGGCTGGGAGGCCACGTCGGGCGAGCTCGTGGCCCGGGCCGCCGTCCTACCCGACGCCCCGTTTCCGGTGCTCGCCTGGCGCTTCGAGGGCCGCGGCGGGGCGGTGGTCGTGGCCGGCTCCGGGGCCGGCTCCGAGACGGCCTCCGACGTCCTCGTGGAATTTGCCCGCGGCGCCGACGCGATCGTCCAGGACGGGTTCTGGAGCGAATCGGTCGAGCAGGCGATCGAAGCGGGCGCCGACGATCCCGATCGGATCCGACGCGAGGCCCGCCTGGTCACTCCGCTCCGCCGAGCGGGCGAGATCGCGCAGGCCGCGGACGTCGATCTCCTCGTGCTCGTGCGTCTCCGCCCGCCTCCGATCGTAGCGTTGCCCTTCGAGCAGGCCGTGGGCGAGGTCTACGACGGACGGGTGCTGATCGCCGAGGACGGCCAGGTCGTCACACTTCGATCCCGGGGCGGGTCGGAAGCGGGTCCGTAGGGTCGGGCGGCTCCGGGATCTCGTCTCGCGGCCGCTCTCCCCGGAAGCGCTCGCGCTGCTCGCGGTAGTAGCGCTCGGCGGGCGCCAGGGCGATCGCCTCGTCGATCAGGCGCCGGGCGTCGGCATCGTCGCCGAGCCGGAACCGGATCTCGGCGAGTGTGTCGAGCACCTGGGGATCCTGGCGCTCGGTCGCCTCGACGGCGCGCTCGGCCAGCTTCTGGGCGACCGCCAGGCTCCTCGGCGTCGCATCGTCGCGGGTCGCCATGTGCCAGGCCGTATTGTTCAGGATCACGGGGTGGGCCTCGGCCCGCAGCAGCAGGCGCTCGGCCCGCTGCGCGAAGACCTCTGCCTGATTCCCCTGGAATGCGACGAGAGAGCGACCCGATGCCAGCAGCGAGAGGACCAGCGCCGCGACGACTGCGACGTTCGCCGTCCGGAGCCAGGGGGGACGCGGCGCGCGCCGCAGCCCGGGTGTCGACAGCGTGGCCGCGAACAGGAAGCCGAGCACGAAGCCCCCGACGTGTGCACCCGAGGCAATGATCGGGAAGAAGAGCTTCGCCATCAGCTCGAGCCCGAACTGGAGGGCGACGCCGAGCCAGATCAGGGCGCGAGGCAGCCGCCACTGTGCCGGCAGGCCCTCGCCGTAGCGGAACTCGAGGAACACGAGCGCACCGACTACCCCCATGACGATGCCCGAGGCCCCGACCGCGTCCTCGTAGTCCACGAGCAGGCCGGCTCCCATCGCCCCGAGCGCGGAGGCCGCCATGATCACGAGAGTCCGACGGGCACCCAGGCTCCATTCGAGCAGCGTTCCGAGCACCAGCAGGCCGAGGCCGTTGAGGAAGAGGTGGACCGGGAAGACCGGTGCCGCGTGCAGGAGGTTGGCCGTGACGAGCCGCCAGGTCTCTCCCGCCCTGACGAGGGCTGCGTTGAAGAAACCGGCTTCGTGGGCGGCGGGGTCGTACGCCAGCTGCAGAAGCCAGACCAGACCCAGCAGGGCGAGCAGGCCTCGGGTCACGATCGGATAGGGGGCGTCGATCGCGAAGTCGTCGAGGGCGCGCATCCGCGCGATCCGGGCGGGGCCGTCCGGTTGCTCGGCGACGTGGTGCAGCAGCCGCTCCAGGAACTCGTCGGCCTCGTGTTCGGAGCGAAAGAGCTGGCGGTTGAGGATGAAGACCGACCGGGGCGTTCCGAAACGGATGCTCCGCCGGCCGGCGGCGACGTGTCGGATGTCGGAGTAGGGCGTGTAGACGGGAGCCAGCCACCGCAGCGCAGCGGGGTGCTGAAAACCGCGCCGATCGAGGATGAGGACCCCCTCGTCCTCGAGACGGAAGATCCGGGGAAATGAGCTCGCGTCGTCCCTGATCACGCAAGGAGCTTAGCGCGCGGTGCCCGCCGGGTATGTCCGTACGGACTCGCCTAGCTGCGCTGGGGGACGGCGAGCCCCGGAAACACCCGGGCGTAGAGCAGATAGACCAGCACGAAGGCGGCCGCGAAGCCGACTGCGATACCGATCTGGATCAGACCGATCCAGGAGCCCGGCTCCTCGGGCAGCAGCGAGGGCCACACGAGAACGTTCCGCTCGAGCCAGAAGCCAAGGAGGGAGACTACCGACACCCCGCCGAGAATGGCTGGCGTCTTCTTCGGTTGCTGTCCCAGCAGCACCACGAACGGGATGATCCAACAACAGGCCCACACCGTGAGCGTCAGGCCGGCATACGGCTCCTCGAGACGCCCCGCGACGAAGTAGCTCGTGTCCTGCAGGAACTGGGAGCCGAGACGGTCCTTGATGAAGAACGTCTCCTCGGGGAGGTTCCCGTACCAGATGACGATGTACTGCGAGAAGAAGAGGTACATCCAGAAGATCGAGAACGCGAAGAGCATCTT
>CAYYUT010000261.1:0-5654 GCA_964474935.1 uncultured Spirochaetales bacterium | reverse complement strand
TCTCCCGGAGGGTTTGCGCGCCCGCTTCCTCGCGCGCCATGTCCGCCGCATCACGCGGGAGGGCGAGCTCGTCCTTTCGAGCCAGCGCTTTCGCGACCAGGGACGCAACGTGGCCGATTGTCTCGAGAAGCTGCGCGCGATGCTCGGGGAGGTGGCGACGCCTCCGAAGTCGCGCCGTCCCACGCGGCCGGGCCGTGCCGCGCGCGAGCGCCGCATCGAAGCGAAGCGCCAGCGGAGCCAGCAGAAACGCTCGCGCCGCCGTCCCCGTCTCGACGACTGATCCCGGTGCGCTCGGGGGCCAGTCGCTGCGCCGCGTCCGGTCCCGACGCCCGTCGCCACCGGGCCGCTGCCGCCGCGCTGCCGGGCCGCTGCGCGACGCGCACGCGCCGCGTGCCGCGCGGCTGCACGGCCCGTCGCCGCGTCAAGCTCGGAACACGACCGACCGAATCGCGAGCGAAACCCGGCCGAGCTTCTCCGGCTTCGCGTGGAGTCCTCCCGTGCAAAGAGCGCCCCTGTTCACCGTCCTCCTGCTCGTCGTCGCCGCGGCCGCCGTCCCCTGGTGGAGCGGCATCGAGATCGAGCGCCGTTATCACGCCTTCGTCGCGAGCGTCGAGAACGACCCTGCCTGGGGGTTCGGGCTGGCGCCGCCGGGCGAAGCGGCCTGGACGCTGCGCTCCGAGCGGTACGAGCGCGGCTTGTTCCGCTCGCGCGCCGTGACGCTTCTCGAACATCGGCTCGAGCCCGCCCACCGGGGGCGGGCCGCGGAGCCGGTGGGCTCGCTCGCACTCCGCTTCGAGCATCGAATCGGGCACGGGCCGTGGCCCGTGACCCGACTCGCGTCGGGCTCGCTTCCCTCGTTCGAGATGGCGCACGTGCGCACCACCGTCGAATGGCAGGCCGACGGTCCCGAGGTCCCGCCCGATCTCGCGCACGGAGTCCTTCCCTTCGAGGTCGAGACGACGGTCGAGCGCGGGGTGGGTCGCGTCGAGGTCTACGGGCGCAATCCCGAGTCGGGACCGCTCGCCGCGCCGGCGGGGGACGGAGGGCCCGATTGGAGCGCGCTGCGTGCGAGCTACGTCGTCACGCCCGAGCTCGACGGCTTCTCGGGTGTCGTGGGCTTCCCCGGGGTCGAGCTTGTCGCCGAAGGCCTCGCCATCGAGCTCTCGGGGCTGCGGAGCGAGCTCGACTATCGCCGCGACCCGACCGGTGTCTGGGTCGGCCGAAGTGAATCGGCGCTCGACGACCTCGTGCTCGAAGTCGACGGTGTGCCGTGGGTCGGGATCCAGGCGCTCGGCTGGCGGGACGAATGCCGGATCCGCGACGGACTCTACGAGGTCGAGCTGGCGCTCGATCTCGACACGGCCGAGCTCGCGGGCGAGCGCTTCGGTCCGCTCGAGTTCGCGTCCCGGGCGTCGCGGATCGATCCCGAGGCGTTGATGGCCCTGATCGAATGGTCCGAAGGCCTCGCCGTCTCGGACGAGACCGGCGCGGGCGAGATCGATCCCCACCGGCTGGCCGAGATCGGTGAGCGGTTGGCCGCCTTCTTCGCGCCTCGTCCCGTGCTCGAGATCGAACGCGCACGGGTCGAGACGCCCGAGGGTCGGCTACGCCTCGCCGGCCGGGTGGGCTTCTCGGACCCGGATCCCTTCGCTGCCGGCAACCCGCTGCTGGCCCTCGCAGCGCTCGAGGCCCAGGCCGGCGCCCGGGTGCCGCGCGCGATCGCGCTCGACCTGGCGCGCGCCATGCTCCCGCGCATCGCGCCGGCCGGTCCGGCCGCTCTGCGGGGGGACGAAGGGCTCGAGGGTGCGGCGGCCGAGCTGCTCGAGTCGCTGCTCGGGCAGGGCTGGCTCCGCGAAGTGGGCGACGACGTCGTGCTCGATCTCCGTTTCCATCGCGGCGAGCTCTATCTGAACGGCGCACCGCTTCCGCTCTCGGGGCTTCCCGGTATTCCCTAGCCCCCGGCTCGGCACGGGTCTCGGCTTCCACTCGCAGGGGAGCCCGCTTCCCTGGTCGCCGCCGCGTGCGCCCGAACCCGATCGGCAGCCGCGATGCAGGGGCGGGCTCGATGCCGCGCCCTGGCTTCGGATGCCGCCCGCCGCCATGCGCACGGAACGCCGCTTGCACCGCAGGCGGACATGGGAAGCTCCGACCTTCGGCGTCAGCTCGAGACCTTCGTCCAGGAACATCCCGAGCAGCGGCCGTTCGCAGATCGGATCGAATCGTTGCTCGACCGCATCCAGTCCGACTTCGACGGGGACACGCGCGCCGAGCTCGAGCAGATGGTGGGCGAGACGCTGGTGCGTCAGCTCGAGCTGGTGAGCACCCGTCGCTGTACCGCCGAGCTGCTCCAGCGGGTCGAGGCCTCGCACCGCGAGCTGCTCGGCTATCTCTACGATCTCCTGCTCCGCCTGGTGCCCGACGACGGAGCCACCCGCCACTAGGGTCCTGTCCCAGGAGTCCTCCCGCCTTCGAACGCGTCGGCGGGTCGCTGGCCGCGTCGCGCTCTCTGGGACGGAGGGTGACGATCTCGGATCGGGGTGCCGGAGCACCCGGCGGATCACGACCCCGATTCTGGTAGCCTGGGCGGCGATGTCGGGCGCCCTCGTTCTCGTTGCCGTCGTGGCCGTCGCGGGCTTCCTGCTCGCGGTGGCGGTCGGCCTCGCGTTTCCCAGGGATCTGGCCCACAGCGCCTATCCCGCGCCCGACGAGGCCGAGCGCGAGATGGACGAGCTCGTCCGGCGTCGCCCCGACCTCGTCGCGCGCCACGAGATCGGCCGCTCGATCGAGGGCCGTCCGATCCACGCCTATCGGATGCGGGGCGGAAGCCAGGAAGGGCCTCGTCCCAGGCTGCTCGTGACGTCCCACATCCACGCCTGCGAGTACGTGGGATCCTTCGTCGCGCGCGCGGTTGCGCGTCGCCTGGTGGAGGCCGAGGGGAAGGACGCCGACATCACGGCCCTGCTCGCACGCGCCGACGTGTGGTTCGTTCCGCTCCTGAACCCCGATGGTGCCTGGCGGGTGCGTCGCGCGCGCGGCCGGACGTCGTTCGGCTGGGCGCGCTTCACGGCCCAGGGCGTCGACCCGAACCGGAACTTCCCGTTCGTACCGGCTGCGGGCCGCGCCGGCTGGAACACCGGCCGCAACCGCCCCGGGTCGGCCTTCTATCGCGGGCCCCATCCCCTCTCGGAGCCGGAGTGTCTGGCCCTCGCGCGCCTGGCGCATCGCGAGCGCTTCGTGGCGGCCATCAACTTCCACAGCTTCGGATGCGTGGTCTTCCTGCCGGAGCCGTTGGCCAAGGACGCCCAGAAGGCGCGGGCGGCGATCGACGTGTTCCGCGGCCGCTTCCAGAGCCGCCAGGTCCTGCGGCCCTACCGGCCGGTGGACGAGACGGCCAGCCAGACGATCGGTCAGCTCGACCCGTTCCTGCTCGGGGCCTTCGGGACGGTGAGCGTCACGGTCGAGGTGAGCCGGCCGGGCTGGCACCTGCTCGCGCCCTGGCGCACGGCCAACGTCTTCTGGTGGTCGAATCCGCCCGACCCCCGGCGCTGGGCCCGGAACGATGTCGAGGCCACCATCACCGCCCTCCGGGCGCTCCTCGACCGGATGGATGCGACCCCCTGCATTCCGGCCCAGCCCGAGCTCGCCGATCAGGTACCGCTCGAGAGCTCGACGAGCTCCCACGGCTCCACCCCCAGCCGGTAGGCCAGGTACAGGCTCGCGAAGATCGCCACGTAGAGGGCCACGAAGGCAAGCGGACCCCGCCAGGAAGGGGAGGCCAGGGGCTCGGGATCGGCCGCGGCGTGGTATCCGCGCGATCCGAGCCACCAGGCGCCGGCGCCCACCGCGAGCCCGGCGGCGCCGTCGAGCCAGTAGTGCTGCTTCACCGTACAGATCGAGACCGCGATCGCGGCGAGCGCGAGCAGCGCCAGGCGACCCACCTTCGGGTGGGCGCGGAGCGCGGCGAGGGCCGCCACCGTGGTGGCGCCGAGATGCAGCGAAGGGAAGAGATTCACCGGTGGGTCGAGCGCGAAGTTCGTCTTGAGCCCCCACTCGACGAAGCGGGTGGGCTCGACACCGGTGAAGTCGGGCCGGAATTCGAGGGAGCTCACCGGGACGAGCACGAAGCCCGCGAGCGAGACGGCCACCACGATCGCGTACGCCACCACCACCCGTCGGAAGAGCGCCCGCGACTGCACCACGAATGCGGGAAACAACATGGCGACGTAGACCGAGGCGTAGATCCAGATCGACTCGGGAACGAAGGGAATCGCGTCGTCCAGAGGGGTTCGCAGCGAGATCGCCTGGCGGGGATCGGTCGTGAGCCCGATCGCGTAGTAGCCGACGAAGCAGAGCACGATCAGACCCACCACCAGGGCGAAGCGCTCGAGGCTGCGCATCGCGTCTCAGCCGCTCCGCGTGCGTGGCCTGCTGCGAGGCGGCCTGGCCCGTCGGCCCGGTCTGGACCGGCCCGCGCGCAGCGCGTCGGCGAGGAACCGTCCCGTGTACGAGGCCCTCACGCGGGCGACCTCTTCGGGGGTCCCCCGCGCCACGATCCGGCCGCCGTCGGGTCCGCCCTCGGGACCGAGATCGATCACCTGGTCGGCCGTCTTGATCACGTCGAGGTTGTGCTCGATCACGATCACGCTGTTCCCCGCGTCGACCAGACGGGCCAGCACCGCGAGCAGCTTGCGCACGTCGTCGAAGTGGAGGCCGGTGGTCGGCTCGTCGAGGATGTAGAGGGTGCGTCCCGTGGCGGCCCGCGAGAGCTCGCGGGCGAGCTTGATCCGCTGGGCCTCGCCGCCCGAGAGCGTCGGCGAGGGCTGTCCCAGGTGCACGTAGTCGAGTCCCACGTCGGCGAGCAGGCGCAGCGGTTGGGCGATGCGCGGCTGGGCCGCGAAGAGCTCCAGCGCCTCGCGCACCGTCAGGTCGAGGACGTCCGCGATCGAGTGGCCCTTGAAGGCGACGGCCAGGGTCGCCTGGTTGAAGCGACGGCCGTCGCACTCCTCGCAGCGGACGTAGACGTCGGGCAGGAAGTGCATCTCGATCTTGCGCACGCCGTCGCCCTGGCAGGCCTCGCAGCGCCCGCCCTTCACGTTGAACGAGAAGCGCCCGGGCGCGTAGCCGTGCAACCGCGCTTCGGGGAGGCGGGCGAACACCTTCCGGATCTCGTCGAAGACCTTGATGTAGGTGACGGGGTTGCTCCGCGGCGTGCGGCCGATCGGGCGCTGATCGATTGCGATCACCTTGTCGATCTGGGACACGCCATCCACGCGTCGGTGGCGGCCCGGCTTCCGCGACGCTCCGTGCAGCTCGCGCGCGAGGGTGGGATGCAGGACGTCGTTCACCAGGGTCGACTTCCCGGCGCCCGACACTCCCGTGACGGCCACCAGCACCCCGAGCGGGATCTCGGCGTCGACGTCGGCGAGGTTGTTCTCGGCGGCCCCGAGGATCTTGAGGCTTCCCGAGGGCGTGCGCCGCTCGTTGGGCACCTCGATCTTCTCGCGCCCCGCCAGGAAGGCGCCGGTCAGCGACCTGCGACTCCGTTCGAGCGCGCGCGGCGTGCCCGAGAACACGATCTCGCCACCCAGCACCCCGGCTCCGGGTCCGAAGTCGATCACGTGATCGGCGCTCCGGATGGTGTCCTCGTCGTGCTC
>CAYYUT010000260.1:0-5724 GCA_964474935.1 uncultured Spirochaetales bacterium | reverse complement strand
TGAAGCAACTGCGTGCGAGCGGGTGGCTCCGACAGAGCGGGAAGCGCTACGAAGTGAGAGGGCGGGGCGCATGAGGGCCCGCGGCTCCGGACGACGTCCGGCGCCGAGAGGACAGCCAGGCGTCGGACGCGTCGTCTCGACCCGTGGCCCCGGCTGGTTGCCCACCGGCCCGTCTTCCGATACCACCGCTGGCTGGCCCGCGCTCTGGCGCAGGGCCGATGGGAGTTCCGATCCGATGCATCACGACGCCATCTTTCGATCCGTCGCCGCCACGTTCCGCGGCCTCCGCAGGGTCCTTCCGGCCGCGGTCGTGATCGTCGCCGCGCTCGCACTGCTCGCGTGTCAGGACGACAGCACGCGCCTCGAGAGCCACCTCGAGCGGGCCGAGGCCTACGTCGAGGACGAGTCGTATCCGGAAGCGGTGATCGAATACAAGAGCGCGCTCCAGATCGATCCGAACCATGCGCAGGCCCACTTCGGGCTCGCGAAGGCCTACCTGGCCCAGAACAACATCCGGGCCGGCTACTGGGAGCTCAGCGAGTCGGTGCGGCTCGATCCGAGCAACGTCGAGGGGCGCCTCCGCTTCGGCCAGCTCTCGCGGCTCGGAGGCCAGACCGACGAGGCCCTCGCCCAGGCCGACGCGATCCTCGAGATCGAGCCCGAGAACCTCTTCGCGTTGGTGCTGAAGGGTCAGACCCTCGAGGCGCTCGATCGCCAGGACGAGGCGCTCGAGGTGTACCAGACCGCGATGGAGATCGACGACGGCAAGGCCGCGGTGGTCCTGCTCCTGGCGAATCTCCTGGTCCGAACGGGCAAGCGCGAGGAGGCCGAGCCGCTCTACACACGGGTCACCGAGCTCGACCCGGGCTTCACCTCGTTCGCGGCCCTCGGCGGCTTCCTCGCCGCCGACCGCTCGCGCGAGGCCGAAGCCGAGGCGGCCTATCGCAAGGCACTCGAGGTCGCCGACGACGACCGGAAGCTGCTCGGCTACCGCACCCTGGCGAGCTTCCTGTACTCGCGCGACCGCTTCCCCGAGGCCGAGGCGATCCTGAAGGAGGCGATCGAGAGCGAACCCGACAATCTCGAGCTGATCTATCTGCTGGCTCGCTTCTACGGCGCCCAGGGCGACCGGGCCCGCGCCGACCAGATGATCGCGTCGGCCACCGAGGCCCGCCCCGACTCCGTCGAGCCCCAGCTGATCCTCTCGCTCTACCGGGGGAGGCAGGGCGATCGCGAGGGGGCGCTCGAGGCGGCCGAGGCGGCCCTGGCGATCGATCCCACCCACGTGGCGGCGCGTCTGCGCAAGGCCGAGCTCCTGGTCGAGATGGGGCGCCGCAACGGGGTCGTGGAGCAGATCGCCGAAGGCCGGAGCATCGTGGACGCGATCCTCGCCGCCGACGGTTCGAACCCCGAGGCGCTCTTCGTGCGGGCCAAGGTCAACCTCTCCGAGAATCGTCTCGACGAGGGCATCGGCGATCTCCGGCGTGTGCTCGAACTCCGCGGCGATTGGGCGCAGGCGCACTACCTGCTGGGGTCGGCGCTCTTCGCCAAGGGCGATCGTCTCGCCGCGCGGGCCGAACTCCGGAGGGCCCTCGAGATCGACGCCGGCCTCACCGAGGCCCGGCGGGCCCTGGCCAGCGTGCATGCCTCGCTCGGCGAGCACGCCGAGGCGGTGGAAGAGGGGCGGCGGGTGCTGCGGTCCCAGCCGAACGACGCGAAGCTCCGGATCCTGGTCGCCCAGAGCCTCGTCCGGCAGGGCCGACTGGCCGAAGCCCGTTCGGAGTTCGCCGATCTCCCCGAAGAGGCCGAGACCTCCGAATCGCTCTACGCGCATGGCAAGGTGTTCCTGCTCGAGCGCGAGCTCGAGCCGGCGCGCCGGCTCTTCGAGCAGGCCAACGCCATGCAGCCGTACCATCCCGAGATCCTCCAGTCGCTGCTCCAGGTGGACGCGGCCGAGGGGCGTCTCCCGGAATCGTTGGAGCGCATCGAGGCTGCGGTGGAGGTGGAGCCCGAGAACTCCCGGCTCGTCCACCTGAAGGGCCTCGTGTCGCTGATGAGTGGGAAGCAGGGCGCCGCCGAGCGCAACCTCCGGCGCGCCATCGAGCTCGATCCGAACAATCTCCGCTTCTACGAGAGCCTCGCGCGCTTCTTCCAGGTGACCGGCCGCGGCAACGAGATGTTCGACACCTATCAGAAGGCGGCGGCCGCCCGTCCGAACTACGGACCGATCCAGCTGATCCTGGGGACGCTCTACGAGCTGCGGGGCGACGAAGCCAAGGCGATCGAGCACTACGAGAACGCCATCCGGCTCACGCCCGACCTCGCCGCCGCCAAGAACAACCTGGCCTATCTCTTCGCAGAGAACGGCGAGAACCTCGATCGCGCGCTCGACCTCGCCCAGGAAGCCAAGGCCATGCTCCCGGACGATCCCAACACCGCCGACACGCTCGGCTGGGTCCTCTACAAGAAGGGCATCCCCTCGGCAGCGATCGGCTATCTGCGCGAGGCCGACCAGGGCTTCGAGGTCGAGAATCCCAATCGCGGCCTGGTGCGACATCATCTGGCCCAGGCCTACGTGGCCAACGGCGAGCCCGCGAAGGCCATCGATACCCTCGAGGCCGCGATCGCGGACGTCGAGGCCCAGGCCGCCCGCGTCCAGGGCTGGCAGGAGCCGGGCTGGGTGGCCGAGATGCGGCAGATGCTCGAGCAGCTCCGGTCGCAGCAGGCCGGCTAGCCTGCGGGCGGGTGGGCGAGCGGCGCCTGGCGCGCCGGCTATCCCACGGAGAGTCAAGCGGAATCAGCGGGCGGCCGATGGTCCGGATGGCCCCGGCGGAGCCGGAGGTTCGGAGGGATCGCCATGCGCTCGCTCGCATCCAGCCTGTTCGTCGTCGTCAGCCTCGGCCTCGCGGCCGTCACGCTTCCGGCGGCCCCCGTCCTCGCCGACCCGTCGGCCCAGGTGCCTCCGGTCGGGGCGGCCTCCGAGACGGGGCGGATCCACGTCGTGGTGCCCGGCGACACGCTCTGGGACATCTCCAACACCTACCTCGGAACGCCGTGGGTCTGGCCCTCGATCTGGAAGGACAACGGCGACATCCAGAATCCGCACCTGATCCTCCCCGGCGACCACATCTGGATCACCCGCTCCGAGATGCGGATCGTGACTCCGGAAGAGGCCGCGCGCTTGCTGGCCGACGCGGGCGAAGCCGCTCCGCCGGCAGCCCAGTCGCAGGACGTGCCGAGCGAGGCGCCCGTCACCGCCCGCAAGCTCTTCCGCTTCCCGGGCGCCGAGCGGGTGGGAATCGTCGATCTCCCGGCTCTGCGGGGCGCTGGCCGGGTGATCGGCTCGCCCGAGGAGCACGTCTGGCTCACCGAGAACGACATCCTCCACATCGACCTCGGGAAGGATCGGACGAAGGTGGGCGACCAGTTCACCGTCTTCCGCACCGTGTCGAAGGTGCGCGACCCCGATACCCGCAAGAAGATCGGCTACCACACCGACATCCTCGCCTGGATCGAGGTTGTGGAGGTGTACGAACAGAGCGCGCGGGCGACGGTCCGGATGTCCTATAGCGAGGTGATCGTCGGCGACCGGCTGGTCCCGCGGATCGAGCGACCCACCGACATCGCGATCCAGGATCCGCCGTTCGGGGTGGATGGCGCGGTGGTCGAGGTGCCGGCCCTCAATCGCAACCACGCCGAGGGCGACGTCGTCTACCTGAACCGCGGCGCCGAGGACGGTCTCGTGGTCGGGAGCCCGCTCGAGGTGTACCGGCCCGCCGAGGACCACTGGAAGGAGGCCTGGTTCGGGAGCGATCGTCCCACCGAGTACATTCCGGCCGAGGTCGTGGGGAAGCTCCTGGTCGTGACGGTGAACCCCCGAACCGCCGCCGCCATCGTGACCACCACCGCCGGGGTCGACGTGGTCCACGGCGACCGCTTCCGCGCGGTCGGAACCGAGGACTCGGCGCCCCCGCCCGACTGGAAGCCCGCGCGGGCCGTGTCGCTCGATCCGACGCCGGGGCGCGGCGTCGCTTGCCGCGCGGGTCGGGCTCGCGCATCCTGGTGTCTGGAGCCCCGGTCCCGCGGAGCTTCGGATGGCGCATCGGACGCCTCCGGATCGCGATCCGGAATCGATGGCGGCGACGGGCTGGGCGAACCGGCAGGCGCCGGGGCGGAGCGATCCGAATCCGCCGCAGACGCTCGACCCGAGGCATCCTGATCCCACCCATCGCCGACGTCTCGCGTGCTGGCTCGAGATCCAGCACGCCTTCGCCTGGCGTCCGATGCAGGCGCGTGAGGCCCTCGTCGAGCGCAACGTATCGCCGTGCGACCTGGTGGCGTCGCTCGAGGCCGCGCGACGGACCTCGCCCGAGCGTCTCGCCGAGGCGACGCGGGCACTCGCTGGCGCCGAGGCCCGGCTGCTCCCGATCACGAGCCCCGGGTATCCGGCGCGCCTGGCGAGGATCTCGGACGCGCCCCCGCTGCTCGCCGTTCGCGGCGATGTCTCGCTGCTCGACCGGCCGTGCGTGGCGATCGTCGGGGCCCGCGCGCCCTCGGCCTATGGCCTCGATGCGGCCCGACGACTGGCCGGAGATCTGGCCGTGGAGGGAGTCTGCGTGATCTCGGGGCTTGCGCGCGGGATCGACGCCGCCGCGCACCGGGCCGCACTGGCGGCGGGCGGTACCAGCATCGCGGTGCTCGGATGCGGACCCGATCGCGTCTATCCGGCGGCCCACCGCGGGCTCGCGCGCGAGCTGTGCGCGCGTGGGGCGGTCGTGAGCGAGCTCCCTCCCGGAACACCGGCGCTGCCGGCGCACTTCCCGTTGCGAAACCGACTGATCTCGGCGCTCTCGCGAGCGGTCGTGGTGGTGGAGGCGCGCGTGCGGAGCGGCTCGCTGGTGACCGCGCGCCACGCGCTCGATCAGGGGGTGGAGGTGCTGGCCGTGCCGGGTCCGATCGACGTGCCCACCAGCGAAGGCCCGAACCGGCTGCTCCTGGACGGGGCCCGGCCCGCGCTCACGGCCGAGGTGGTGCTCGCCGAGGCCGGGATCGAGCCGTCCGCGCTGGCGCTGCGCGACCCGCCACGGGACGGCCCGGCGCACGCCGCCCCGGCAGGCGCGGATCTCGCGAGCGATCCGGTCGCCGAACGGGTGATCGCGGCCCTGCGCCACGCACCGTCCACCCGAGACGAGCTCGGCGCGTCTCTCGGGCTCGCGGCCGCGAGCCTGGCCCCCGTGCTCCTCGAGCTCGAACTCTCCGGTCGATTGCGCGAGGACCGTGATGGGCGGCTGCGCCTGTCTCGGGCGGGTGGGGCTCCGGCCGGCGCCCCTCGGCTATGATCCGGGGCATGCGCGCGTCTTCGGGGGCCGAGCGGCTCGTGGTGGTCGGCGGTGGGCTCGCGGGCTGCGAGGCCGCCTGGCAGGCGGCCGCGCGGGGCATCGCAGTGACGCTCTTCGAGATGCGTCCCGTGCAGAGCTCGCCCGCCCACACCGGCGAGGATCTCGCCGAGCTCGTCTGCAGCAACTCGCTCCGGGCCAACGGTCGCACCAACGCGGTGGGTCTGCTCAAGGAAGAGATGCGGCGGCTCGGCTCCCTGGTGATCGCCGCCGCCGACGAGACCTCCGTACCGGCCGGGCGTGCCCTGGCCGTCGATCGCACCGCATTCGCTCGGCGCATCACCGAGGCGATCGAATCGCCTCCCCGGATCGAGATCCGCCGCGCCCC
>CAYYUT010000259.1:0-5752 GCA_964474935.1 uncultured Spirochaetales bacterium | reverse complement strand
GGCACGGCCCTCGGGGCCATCGCCTTCCGCGACCGGATCCGCGACGACGCGGCCGCGGCCGTTGGGCGCCTCGGCCGGCTCGGCGTCGGCGTCACGCTCGTGAGCGGCGACCGCGCCGAGGCGGTGGGGCCGGTGGCCGCCTCCGTGGGCCTCGAGGCCTGGGCGGCTCGAGCGCTTCCCGACGACAAGGTGGCGCGGGTGGCCGAGGCTCGCGCGGGCGGACACGTCGTGATGGTCGCCGGCGACGGGGTCAACGACGCCGCTGCGCTCGCCTCCGCCGATCTCGGCGTCGCCATGGCGCGCGGGGCCGACGTCGCCGCCCACGCGGCCGATGCGCTCGTCCGGGCACCACGCCTCGGGGCCCTCCCGGACCTGGTCGAGCTCTCGCGCGCCACCCTCGCCCGGATTCGCGAGAACCTCGGACTCGCGCTCGGCTACAACCTGGTCGCGGTGCCCCTGGCCGCCACCGGAGTCCTCGGACCCCTCGGCGCCGCCATCGCGATGAGCCTGTCGTCCCTGGTCGTCACGGCCAACTCGGTGCGGCTGCTCCGGTGGCGAGCGCGGACATGAGCTTTCTCGGGATCACGATTCCGGCGACACTGCTCCTGGCCGCCGTGCTGCTCTGGCTGGTGCTGCGCGCGGTGCGGCGCGGCGAGTTCGACGATTTCGAGGGACCCGCGGCGCGAATGCTCTACGACGACGACGCCTGCCCCGAGATCGACGCCTCGGCATCGGGCGCCGACCACCCCCAGCCCACGTCGGCCCCGCCCGACGCGGCTGCCTCGCCCGACGCGCCACGCGAGCACCGCAGGGCTTCGGGATCCTAGTACTCGACCCCGGCCACCAGCCGTCCCGAGGCGTCCTGGGCCACGCGCATCCGGGTCATGCAGGCCATGCAGTAGACACGGTCGCCCGGGCGGAGCTCGCGGTTCGAGCGGATCACCACCTTGCAGACCGGACAGAGCACCTCGTTCGGCGCCAGCACATCGCCGTCGCCGAGCCAGCGGCGATAGAACTTGCGGTACTTGCGCGGCACCTCGTCGAAGCCGGTGTCGTCGGCCAGCTCGTACCGCCGCCGCGGCTTCTCGCTCTCGACCGCGGCGGCCGCCGTCCCGCCCCCGTCGTCCATCACGAGGTGAATCCGAGCCGCTCGACGGCGCCCAGATAGCTCCGACCGAGATCGGGACGCTCCGAACGGGGAACCTGGAGCTCGCCGAGGGTCTCTTCGAAGCTCGCCAGGACCAGGGGGTCGAGCTCGCGCCGCACGCGGGCCAGCCGCTCGCGCAGACTGGGATCTCGCGCGATGCGTCGCCCCAGCTCGTTCTCGCCGAAGCCGATGTGACGACGCTCGTCCTTGACGACCCCCATGAGGATCTCGCGGGTCACCGGATCGGCGGTCCGCGCGTGGGCGTGGAATGTCGAGAACTCCATCGCCTCGAGGATCACGTTCTGGGCGAAGAGCGCTGCCTCCCAATCGCGCTGTGCCACCAGCTCGAGCAGTCGCTGGTGGAAGCGACGGATGCCGGGCATGGCGCGGGTGGCGATCTCGGCTTCGGGATCGTCGACCCCGAGCTCGATCAGGCGGTAGCGCAGCACTTCGAGATGCCGCCCCTCGTCGACCACCTGCGTCGCCAGGAAGATCTTGGCGAGCCGATCCGGCGCGAACGCGATCAGGCCGCTGGCCCCATCGAGTGCGGCCGTCTCACCGACGCAGTAGTTGCAGAGCACGGTCACCAGGCGGTCGCGCTCACGCCCGTCGAGCGACGACGGCGCCGCATCGGGCGCGCGGCCGTAGGTGCGGCCGCTCAGGTAGCCCTGGACCGCCTCGAACCAGAACTCGAAGGAGTGAACGTGCTCGCGGAACGCCTCCGGCTCGAAGGCGTGTACCTCGCTCGGACCTTCCACCATGACCGTCTCAGGGACGCATCGGGGTCTGGTACTCGATTCCGATCCGGTCGAGACGGAGCTTGAACTCGCGCAGCACCGTGTCGGCCAGCAGGCCCTCCATCTGCTCGGGCTCGAGTTCCGAGAGCTTCGCCCCCTGCCACTCGGCCGCCGCATCGGGCTGGGCCCCGGCCTTCTCGCGCAACGCCTTGATCTCGGCCTGCGCCGGACCGTCGCGGAACTGGTCGGCAAAGGTCGCCAGCATGTAGTAGGACATCTCCTTCTGCATGCGTTCGATCTCGGGCTTGCGATCCGGGTTGTCGCGGATCAGCGCACCGATCAGATTCTCGCCGAAGCCCACGTGTCGACGTTCGTCGGCGATGGTGCCAGCGAGCGTGTGGGCGAACTTCGGATTCAGGCTCCGGTTCGCCGCCTCCATCATCTCGAACACGCTGAACGCGAGACCTTCGAGGATGATGTTCTGACCGACGACACCCGGCACGAAGTCGTGCTTGTCGACCTTCTCGAGCAGGATCTCGGCGAAGCGCAGCAGGTTCGGGTTGGCGAACTGCTGGATCGTGTCCTCGAGCTCCGACTTCTTGACGCCGAGGTCGTAGAGGCGCTGGGTGAAGATCTCGACGTGGCGGGCCTCGTCGAGGGTCTGGGTGGCGAGGAATCGCTTGCAGGCCTCGGTGGGCGCCGCGTTGATCAGGCCGGACGAGGCCGCGAGGGCGCAGCGCTCTCCCGCGAGCATCTGGACGGTCACGCGGATCGCCTGCTCGCGCAGGAGTCCGTCGGACAGGAGGAAGTCGGGCTCGGACTCACCGGGCTGGTGACCGTATTCGGTGTCTTCCAGATAACCCTGGGGACAGGACTCGAGCCAGTACTGCACGGAATACATCGAAAGGAAATCGTTCATCTCATCTCCGACGGCGCTCGTCGCACGAGCGGAAGAGGGGCTCCGTCGCCAGAACCCTTCTCGCAAACCCCGTGCCATCCATCCGCCGGCCGGCTGACGCCGAGCGGTCTGCATCCGCCCCGCACTGTCGCGATCGGTCACAGGGGCCCGGACGGACTGGGACGCCTCGCCCCACCAGGCCCGCGGGCTGTCGGAGCCGGATCCGCCCGCCTGGGCGGGGTTGACCGGGGAATCAAGGCGGCGAGACTTCACCGCGTGGACGCCAAGCACGACCTCGAACAACGGCTGGCGTTTCTGGGCATCAGCGACGCGGACTGTCGCCGCCTCGGCGACCTGCGCCCGATGCTCGAGCGGCACGCCGATGCGCTCGTGGCGGCCTTCTACCGTCATCTGCTCTCGTTCGAGAAGACGCGCCGGGTACTGGCCGACCCGGGCGTCGCCCAGCGCCTGCGCGGACAGCAGCGCAGCTACCTCGTGTCGCTCGGCGGCCCGACGCTCAACCAGACCTACGTGAACGAGCGCATGAGGATCGGCGAGATGCACGCGAAGGTCGGGATCGAGCCGCGTTGGTACCTCGGCGCCTACGCCATGTACTTCTCGCTCCTGACGCCCCTGATCCGCGACTTCCATCGCAACGACGTCGACGCCTGCGAGAGGGCAGTCGCGGCCCTGCTCAAGATCCTGATGCTCGATGCCCAGCTCGCCATGGAGGCCTACATCGCCCGCCACCAGCGGGAGCTCGAGCACCTGAACCGCGAGCTCGCGGCCACGAGCCAGGCCCTCGCTCGCGACTTCGAAGAGCAGAGCTTCGAGCTCCGCGAGACCACCGAGCGCGCCCGCGCCGCCGAGAATCTCGCCTCGATGGGGACCCTCGTCGCCGGCCTCGCCCACGAGATCGGGACACCGATGGGCGTGATCCAGGGCCACACCGACGCGCTCGAACGCTTCGTTCCCGACGAGCGGGGTCGCTGGCGGCTGCAGACGATCCGCGAGCAGATCGAGCGCATCACCCGCATCATCCAGGCCCTGCTCCGCATGGCGCGCCCGCGGCCCAGCCGACCCGAGCCCGTCCAGGTGGGCGAGGTGCTCGACGCGACCCTCTCGTTCGTGGCGGAGCGACTCCGACGACGCCGGATCGACGTGGATCGCGACGTCCGGGAATGCACGCCCGTGCTCGGCGACCGTGAGAAGCTCCAGCAGCTCTTCCTGAACCTGTTCCTGAATGCCGCCGACGCCATGCCCGAAGGAGGCCGCCTGGGGGTCGTGCTGGCCCCCCTCGACGCCCGCCGGCTCGAGGTCCGCATCACCGATACCGGCGGCGGCATCGCGGCCGACGCGATCGACCGGATCTTCGAGCCGTTCTTCACCACCAAGGAGGCCGGCACCGGAAGTGGACTCGGGCTCGTGGTGGCCAAGGGCATCGTGGTCGATCACGGCGGTGAGATCACGGTGGAGAGCACGCCCGGCACGGGCACCACCTTTCGGATCGCACTGCCCGTGATCCGGGCACGCTCGCGTCGCGGCACCCACTCGGCGATCGGAGAGACGCCGATCCCCGAGCCCGCGGTCCCCTCGGATCAGGGGAAGACGGGCTCGTAGGCTGCCCGGAGCAGATCGCTCTCGGTGACCATCCCGATCAGGCGCAACCCCTCGGGCAGCGGATGGACCACCGGCACGAAAGGTGTCCCCGTCTCGAGGAGCTTCTGGGCGGCATCCGACAGCGTCTCGTGTCCCTCGATCCAGCCCGGCACGGGCCGAACCAGCGAGCCGAGCGGCTGGGCGAGGCGGCTCCGCTGCTCCTCGGGCGAGAGCCCCTCCGCGGCGTGGCGCAGACACTCGGCGAGCAGGTCGCTCTGGGAGACCATTCCCTCCAGGCGCTCACCGCTGACCACCGGCAGATGGCGCACCCGTGCCAGGCCCATCATCCGGGCCGTCGAGAGCAGGTCCTCGCCCGGCGAGATCCAGATGAACTGCCGCCGCATCACCTCGGCGACGGGACGGCGACGCGCATCGAGCTCTTGCGGCCTCGATCCGCCTCGGGTCGGCGGCCTGGCGTTGGGTTCGTCGAGCATCGGGGTTCTCCAGCGACGGGTGCGACTTACAGAGTTTGCACGACCTGTGCCGCGCGTCGATAGCGTTCTGTGAGCGCCCCCAGCCCCTTGGATTCCTGAGTCATCTCGTCCATACTGAGGCGGATTGTCACGCCCGAGGGGGCCCGCTGGCCGTCGAATCGAGGCCGATCGCACCGACGGCCCCAGAGAGCGCCGCGCAGGGCGGCCCGATCTGGCACGGCGCATGCTTCCCAGTGAGGCAGGATGGAAACCCCTCGCACGGTTCTCGTGGTCGACGACGATTCCGCCATGCGCGAGATGGTGGCCTCCCTGCTCGCCGACGAGGGGATCGCGGCCGAGGCAGTCGGCTCGGCCGACGCAGCCCTCGACCGCCTGCGCGACCACGACTACGACGCCGTGGTCAGCGACATCCGCATGCCGCAGCGCAGCGGCATCGAAATGGTGGGCGACATCCGGGCGCTGCGTGCCGCCACGCCGGTGATCCTGATGACGGCCTTCGGGAGCATCGACTCGGCCGTCGAGGCCATGCGCGCAGGCGCCTTCGACTACATCACCAAGCCCTTCAAGCGCGAGGAGCTGCTGCTGGTGGTCGAGCGCGCCTTCGAGCGCCGCGCGCTCGAGGAGGAGAACCGGCGCCTACGCAAGGCGGTCGACCGCACGGCCTCGTTCGGCGATCTGATCGGACAGAGCGAGGCGATGCGCGAGATCTTCGCGCTGATCCGCAAGGTGGCCGACAACCGGTCGAGCGTCCTCATCACGGGCGAGAGCGGGACGGGCAAAGAGGTGGTGGCCCGCACCATCCATTTCAGCGGCGCCCGGAAGGCCGCCTACGGTCGCTCTAGCCTGAGTTCCCCCGGGGATTGGTCATAACGCGAGG
>CAYYUT010000258.1:0-5772 GCA_964474935.1 uncultured Spirochaetales bacterium | reverse complement strand
GTCCTCGGCGATGTCTTCGTTATCGACCACCTCCAGCCGGATGCGGTCCACGATGTAGATGGCGTAGTCGACCCCGATCCCGACCCCCACCGACTGCACCGGCAGGGTGTTGATGTTGAGACCGATGTCGCGCACGGCCATGAAGGCGAGCGAGACCATCGTCGCGGTGGCGATCTGGAGCAGGATGATGAACCCACTCGGGATCGACTGGTAGGTCACCGAGTGGAGCACGAAGATCACGAAGAAGATCAGCGAGATGTTGGCGACGTGGCTCCGTTCGACCTCGTCGTTGATGGCTGCGAGGATGCCCATGACGCCGCCCGCCATCACGAAGCGCATGCCCCGTGTCCACGAGTTCGTCTGCTGGTACTCCGGCGTCGAATCGACGGCCTTCAGGTCCTGGACGATCAGGTCGTCGGTGTTGACGGCGACCGCCCGGATCCCGAGCTCGTCGCTCTCGAACCACCAGTCGACGTCGTCGACTTCCCAGTCGGCCAGCGAATCGGGCCAGCTGAAGTGCTCGTCCTCGGGCGTCATCGCGTAGGTGTTGTCGTAGTCGTCGACCGCGCCGTCCCGGAAATCGCCCATCCACTCGGGGAGCTCCGCGCCGTTGTCCGCGCGCTTGACTTCGAGCTCGTCGTAGCTTCCGTCCTCGGTGCGGAGGCGTACCGAGAGGGAGTGGCCGCGGGACGGAAGGAGCGGGCCGAGCATGTAGTACCAGACGTCGAGGAGCTTCTCGCGGTCGGTCCAGCCGGCATCCGGCGTGGCGTGGATCATGTCGAGGCGTACGTCCACCTCCCCGATCGGATGGTCTTCGATGTACTCGTCGGCGGCATGGACGGCCTTGATGATCGTCTCGCCTTTGTGGTCCGGATAGAAGAAGGCGATGTTCGCGTCCTTCCCCTCGTCGGTCATGTAGGGTCGGAGGAAGCCGGGCGGCCCGTTCGTCTGGAGCTGGAAGATGATCTGACGCACGGTGGCCTGGTCGTTCGGGACGAAGTGCCACTTGGGGTCGCCGTAGTGGTTCATCTGCCACGAGCCCGCGATGAACGGCACCAGCGAGAGGGTGGCGCCGAGCGGGGTGCGCAGCTGCATCCAGCGATCGAACTCCTCCATGCGTCGGACCGGCTCGGCATCGCCGGCGGCGTTGGCCCGGTCGCCAGCCGCGTACACCACGAACGAGTCGACGCCGCCGAAGCGTTCCGCGATCTGTCCGGTGGCCAGGTTGAACTCGTGATCGTCCCAGAGCAGCGGTGAGCCCGGAGTGGCCTGGCCGATCTTCGAGTCGGTGAGCGCGATGTAGGTGGATCCCACGAAGAGGACCACCGTCACGGCCCCGACCACGTACTTCCACTGGGGATGCGTGCACACGTTCCCGACGGTGCGCGTGAACCAGATCATCGGGGCGGGCAGGAAGTGCTCGTGCTCCTTGGGCGCCGGCAGGTAGCAGATCATCACGGGGTGCAGGATCTCGACCGTCACCAGGATCGAGAGGACCCAGAAGGCGCCGAAGGCCGCCAGGTCGCGCATCTGGGGGATGGTGGTGACGAAGATCACCAGCAGCCCGGCCACGTCGGTGATGATGCCGAGGGTGCCCGGCACGATCAGCTCGCCCATCGCGATGGTCGCGGCCTCGATCTTGGCATCGTCTGGGTTGGCGTAGCGGGGTTGGAGGATCTCGTAGTCCTCGAAGAACCGCTCGGCCATCTGCACCGTGTGGGACACGGCTCGCGCGGTGATGATCATCGGGATCACGAGCACCAGCGGATCGAAGGTGATGCCCATCCAGCCCGTGAAGCCGGTTCCCCAGATCACCGTACAGATCGCGGCGATGAAGGGGATCAGGACGCCGTGGAGCCGGCGGAAGTAGGCGAGCAGGAGCGCGAAGACGATGATCACGGTCAGGAAGACGAAGAGGCCGATCTGGAAGGCGTGCTTCAGGATCCAGCCGACGTGGATCGGATCGCCCGAGATGAAGACGTTGATGTTCTCGGTCTCGAAGTCCCGCTTGATCTCCTGGACGTGATCGAAGACCGCCTGGTACACCTCGCGTCCATTCAGGCGGTCGGTGACGAAGCCGGCCGTGATCAGGGCTCCCTGCTCGTCGCGCGAGACGAGGCGTCCGAAGATGTAGGGCGGGTTCTGGCGCACGAGGCTCCGCAACGCGTCGGCCTCGGCCTGCGTCTGCGGAACGTCCTTCATCAGGAGATCCGAGGTGATCGAGCCCTCCGACTCGATCTGGATCACGCGCGTGCTGCGGTGCGCGATCGAGCGGATCTGGTCGTGATTGACCGGATAGGGCGGGTACTGGCGGTCGAGGCGCTGGTTGATCTCGGAGATGTCGAGACCCTGCTCCTCGAGGCTCTCGCGCAGTGCGCGACGCTCCTCGGTCCGGCTGTCGTATCCGATACCGTCGAGCCGCTTGGTGATGTCGTCGATCGCCTGGAGCACCTCGGGGTCGAAGATCGTGCCGTCCTCGACCACCACGGCGATCGCGACGAGGGCCGAGCTGCCGAATTCCTTGGCGAACTTGTCCTGGGCGTGGATGAAGGGGTGGTCGGGCCAGAGGGCGCGCGCCTCGGTGTCGACCCGCACGATCGGACCGGGCAGCGGCGACCCGAGGCCGGTCATCACGGCGTTCACGGTCGGGTAGAAGAAGAAGAGGGTGGAGAGCACCAGGAAGATCGCCACCGGGAAGCGATTGCGCACCACGAAGCGGGCGAACGCGATGCTGTTGGTCTCACGCGCGTGAGAAACCGATTCTTCGGACATGCTCTCTCCGTGGACGGCCGGATGCGAGGCCGTCCGATGCTGGCTCGCAGACCCGGCCGTGCCGGCACGGTCGGGTCTGCGGGCGGATACTTGCGCGACCGCGGCGGCGACCCGTGCCCACCGGAACGCCTCCGGTCCCCGACACGTAGGGCGTCGCTTCCTCTGGGCCCGCCGTCCGACCCGCGGTACCGGTCGTGACGACGTTCGTCTCGTTTCTCCGGACCGCCCGCCCGCCGCTCCCGGGCCTGCTGTCCGGGTGCCGACCAGGGGCCGGGGTGCCATGGGTACCACACGTGACGTGTCCGGTGGCACGCCACTTCTGTCCACCCGCCGGCGCGTTCCGACCCGGGGGCGCCCCACCCGGTTCGAGCGCGCCGGGTATCCGCTTCGAACCGGTCGCGAGCAGCGGCCAGGCGGCGGCGAAGCGGCAGCCCAGAGGCGGCCCCGTGGCGCCGTCTGGATGCGGCCCCGTTCACCCGCGTCCGACGCTCCCCGACCGCGGGGTTCGCCTCCCGAACGACCGATCGAACCCCGCTCGCACCGAAACATCGACACCCGGGAGAGCCCGCCGATTTCACCGGGCGACGTCCGCACGATATTTCCGATCGATCCCCGGGGTCAAGCCGTGGCTCTCGTTGGTGCATATTCCCTTCGTCGGCGCGGCCGAGATCCGCGGCGGCCGGCCGGCGCGCGCTCGGCGTGGCGCGGCCGGTTCCGGGGGGGGCGACGCCCAGGGAATGCGTGCACCACCCCCAACGGGAGGTCTCGACGTCATGGCTAGGCAGCACGTCCTGGTGACCCGGCGCCTGCCGGGACCGGCCCTCGAGCGACTCGCGCAAACGCTCGGCGAAACCGGAGCCGCGCTCGACCTGTGGCTCGAGGATGGGGCCATGCCCGATGCGGTGCTCCGCGAGCGGGTGGGCCCCGCGACGGGGCTCCTTTGCGTCCTCTCCGATCGGATCGACGCAGATCTGCTCGCGTGCGCCGACCGGCTCGCAGTGATCTCGAGCTGCTCGGTCGGGCTCGACCACGTCGATCTGGAGGTCGCGACCCGGCGCGGGATTCCCGTCGGACACACCCCGGGCATTCTGGTCGAGACGACCGTCGAGCTGGCCTTCGGGCTTCTCCTGGCCGTCGCGCGCCGGATTCCGGAGGCCGATCGATTCGTTCGGGATGGTCGTTGGACACCCGAGTCGGGCTGGGATCCGGCCTTGCTCCTCGGGCGCGACCTCGCCGGGGCGCGGCTCGGGATCGTGGGCCTCGGGGCGATCGGACAGGCGATGGCGACCCGGGCCCAGGCCTTCGGCATGGAGACGCTCGGTTGGACTCCGAGCGGCCGGAGGGTCGATGGAGTGCGCTCGTTGCCCCTGACGGAGCTGCTCGCCGCGTCGGACTTCGTGAGCCTGCATCTGGCCTACGGCCGCGAGAGCCACATGCTGCTCGATGCCGAGCGTCTCGCCCGGATGAAGCCGGGAGCCGTGTTGATCGACACCGCTCGGGGCCGGATCGTCGACGAGGCCGCGCTCGCCCGCGCGCTCCACGAGGGCCGGCTCGGCGGCGCGGGCCTCGACGTGTTCGAGCGGGAGCCCATCCCAGCCAACAACCCTCTCCTCGGGGCACCGAATCTCGTGCTGACTCCCCATATCGGGAGCGCATCACTCCGAACCCGGTCGCGGATGGCCAGTCTCTCCGTCGACAATCTGTTGGTCGGGCTCGAGGGGCGGCCCCTGCCGCATTGCGGCAACCCGTCGGTCTACGAGCGCTCCGGCTGACCCGGCCCATCCGAGCCCGTCCGGGCGAACTCCCCGCTCGAGAGCACACGACTGCCGGCATGACGCGCCCGCGCCGCAAGCTGGCGATCGGAGGTCACGACCGTCACCCGGTCGGGGGCGGGGGTGGTCCTGACCGTTCGCACGATCCAATCGTCGGCCGACGGGGCGAAGACCGTCTGGATGCGCGCCAGGGGCTCCTCGGATGCCTCACTCGCCGGGCGGTCGCCATCGAACACCACCCGGATCGTCGCCGCCGGGGGCGCCACCGACTCGACGAGCGCGAGCACGCGCGCGCGTGCCGGCGCCTGCCACCAGCCGGCCCGATCGCGGCCCCGCAGAACGCTGGCGTGGAGCAGGTTGAAGCCATCGACGAGCCAGACATCCTGGCCCGCGGGCAGAGGACCCGGTGCGTCGATCGGCGGCACGGGCTCAGGGTACCGGGGCCCGTCGGCGGCCACGAGGCCGAGCAGGACGAACAGGCCCATGACGCCGAGGGCCTCGCGGATGCCCGACCAGAAGCCCGGCCTCCTCGCCGGCCGCGCTCGCGGGCCCGACCCGAGAGGACGTCCCGAATCGGAGCGAAGCACATCGGGAGGCCGCGGCGGTGCGACGTCGGGCCGGGGCGGGGCGGGACGGACGCTGGGATCGATCGATCGGTACATGCGAACCTCCTTGTCGGGAGGAGCCTGACGGCGCGGCGTGACAGGCGCGGTCACGGGCTGCAGGCCGCCCGGCGAATCGCTACCCACGGCTCCGAGGAGGCCTCCACCACCGATGACCGAGCCCCGAACCCCGAACACGACCGGCACGCCCCACTCCGGCCCGGCGGATCCGACGGACTCCGGAGCCCATACGGTGGATCCGGTGGATCCGGTGGATCGGGTGGTCCGGGTGGGGCTCGTCCAGAGACGGAGCTCGGACGACCCGGACGAGACCCTCGCGCGCACCGTCGAGGGAATCCGCGAAGCGGCTGGCCGCGGCGCCCGGCTCGTCTGCCTGCAGGAGCTCTTCCGGACGCCCTACTTCTGCCAGACCGAGGAGACGGCCCGCTTCGATCTCGCCGAGCCGATCCCCGGCCCCACGACGGACACGCTCGGCAAGCTGGCGGCCGAGCTCGGCGTGACGCTCGTGGCCTCGCTCTTCGAGCGCCGCGCCGAAGGCCTGTATCACAACACCGCGGTCACCCTCGACGCGCGCGGCCGCGTCGCGGACGTCTATCGCAAGATGC
>CAYYUT010000257.1:0-5775 GCA_964474935.1 uncultured Spirochaetales bacterium | reverse complement strand
TGGGTCTCGCCCCGGGTGAACAGGCCGACGCCGTGTGCGCGCGGCACCACCCGCAGCTCGCAGGCGATCTGGCGGACCTCGTCGGTGGCCCGTCCGTCGATGCGGCGTTTCTCGGAGACGATCTTCTGGCGCACCAGATCGGAGCGCAGATCGTGGAGCAGGTGCTTGACCCCCGACGTGAGCTCGCGCAGGCCGTTGCGGTGCGACTCCCAGCCTTCGAGCGTGTCGAGCGACACCTTGCGCTCGCGGTACTCCTTCGCGAACGATTCGACCACCTCGCTCTCGACCTCGGAGATGGCCGCGTAGCGCTCGTGCTTGACCGTGATGTTCACCGCCTCGCGCAGCCGGGTCTCGGCCGCCTGGCGAACCTGGGCCTCCAGCTCCGAGTGGTCCACCGGCGGCGGAATCTCGAGCTTCTCGCTGCCACAGCGACGCTGCAGCTCCTCCTGCGGACCGAGCTGCTTCACGATGTTCTCGTGGGCGAACTTGAGGGCTGCGAGGATCTCGCTCTCGGGCACTTCCTTGGCGCTGCCCTCCACCATCACCAGCGCGTTGCGGCTGCCGGCCACGATCAGCTCCATGTCGCTCTCCGGCATGCGCGTATGGTGCGGGTTCACCACGAGCTCGCCGTCGAAGCGCCCCAGGCGAACGGCCGCGATCGGCCCGAGGAAGGGGAGCGGCGAGAGCGTGAGTGCCGTCGACGCGCCGAGGAAGGCGCAGATGTCGGGCTGGTGCTCGCCGTCGGCCGAGAGCACGGTGGCGATCACCTGTGTCTCGTCGCGGTAGCCGTCCGCGAACAGCGGCCGGATCGAGCGATCGATGAAGCGCGAGACGAGGACCTCGCGATCCGAGAGGCGACCCTCGCGCTTGAAGAAGCCGCCCGGGATCTTCCCGGCAGCCGAGAACTTCTCGACGAAATCGACGGTGAGGGGGAAGAAGTCGATCCCTTCCCGCGGCTTGGCGTTGGTCGCGGTGACGAGCACCATGGTCTCGCCCCAGGTGACGACCACGCTCGAGGCCTGCTTGGCCATCCGGCCGGTTTCGACGGTGAAGGTCTCACCGCCGATTTCGAATTCGACCCTCTGGGGTTCGAACCAGTACGGCATGTACATCGATCCATGCGCCCCGGGACGTTGCCCGGAGCCGCGCTTGCGAGTGCGGGAGGGGTGGATCGGATCGAAATGCGGGATCTGCGATTCGCGAACCGGGACCTCGGGCGGGGCGGTCGTGCGGCTGATTCAGCGGGAGCCATGGGGCCGGAGCCCGCGACGTCGGCGCGGTGTCCGTTGGAACCGGAAGCACGCCGGCTCGCCCTGGGCTGTCTCGGTTCGCGGATGGCGGAGTCCCACATTTCGTGGCGACCCGGGAGCATCGAAGCGGGCCGGCGGCCCTCCAGCCGTGGTCCTGCCCCATGCTCCTGATTCGATCGTCGGCGGCGGTGGCTCCACCATGGAGCGATCAGCCGCCGGACACCCTTCACTCGTTTCGTTCGTTCTCGTTGGACCGGAAGGTAACGAGTTCTGCGCGCCCGCGCCTGCGGGAGCGCCGAGAGCCATCCGGAGGCAGGGGCCAGGGCGTGCTGGACCGATCGGGACGAGCGCTTCCGAAGGGCTGGGACGCGGTGGAAGGAGGGCTGGGGCGACGCCCGGCACGGGCGGCGCCAGGGGAATGGCTCGGAGTCCGACCGGGTGGCTAGCGGCGCAGACCCAGGCGCTCGATCAGCGCCTGGTAGCGAGCGGCGTCGCGGCGCCGCAGGTAGTCGAGCAGACTCCGGCGCTGGCTGACGAGCTTGAGGAGCCCCCGGCGCGAGTGGTGGTCCTTCTTGTGGGTCTTGAAATGCTCCGAGAGCTGCTCGATGCGCTTCGTGAGCAGCGCCACCTGCGCCTCGGGCGAGCCGGTGTCGGTCTCGTGGCGTCGGTGTTCGTCGAGGATGTCGCGCTTGGCTTGGCGGCTGATCACTTCGCTCGCTCCAGGGAAACGGGAAAGTGTTGGATACCAGAGGCGCTAGCCGGCAGCAACCGTACGCAGGACCCGGATCGGGCGCAGCATCCCCGCGGGGTGAAGCTCGAGGATCGCGACCAGCTCGCCGCTCGGGGCGATTCCCGCGTAGCGCCCGCCCGGCCGCGATCGCGCGAGGCTCGCCTCGCGCACCTCGCCCCCGTGGCCGATGCGCGCGACCTGGGCGCGGTCGAGCTCGACGCGGGGGAGCCCGAGCGCCTGCTCGGGCGGCACCAGGCGTTCTTCGAGCTTGCCGGCCTCGGCCAACGCCTCGAGCTCCTCGACGGGCGCGGCCTGCTCGATCACGAAGGGATCGTTGCGCAACCGCACCAGGGCACCCAGGTGCGCGCCGCAGCCGAGCCGCTGGCCGAGATCGTGGGCCAACACACGGACGTAGGTTCCCGGCCCGCAGTCGACCTCGATCTCGACGGCGCTCCCCTCGATCGCGAGCACCCTCACGGCGTCGATCCGGACGCGGCGCGCCTCCCGCTCCACCTCCTTCCCCTGCCGTGCCAGCTTGTGGAGAGGTACCCCGTGGCGCTTCACCGAGCTGTACATGGGGGGTACCTGCTCGACGTCGCCCACGAAGGTGGCGAGCTCCGCCTCGATGCGGGCGGGCTCGGGCAGAGGTCCCTCGTGGCGGGAGGTGACCGTTCCCTCGAGGTCGTAGGTGTCGGTGGCCGAGCCGAGAACGATGCGGGCGCGGTAGCTCTTCACGCCGGGCTCGAGAAACGGGATCAGCTTGGTGGCCTCGCGCACGGCGAGCGGCAGGACGCCCGTGGCCTGGGGGTCGAGGGTGCCGAGATGGCCGATGCGGCGAGCCCCGAGCCAGCGCCGCGCCGCGTCCACCACGTCGTGGGACGTCCAGCCCGGCGGCTTGTCCACGACCAGGAAGCCGCTCGGCCCCGGCTCGTCGCGCTTGCCCCTACGACCCATCGTCGGCCCCGTGGGCGCCCTCGGGCTCGAGCGATCGCAGCAGCTCGAGCGTCCGGGCTCCCAACGCCAGCGACGGATCGTGGCGGAAGCGCAGCTCGGGTACCCGCCGCAGGCGCAGCGCGCGGGCCAACCCGCTGCGCAGGAAGCCCGCGGCGGACGCGAGGCCTCGGCCGGCGGCCTCCACCTGCGCTTCGTCGCTCGCCCCGAGCGGGCTCCAGAACACCACCGCGTTCGCGAAATCGGGCGAGACGTCGACCCGTGTGATGGTCACGAGTCCGATCCGGGGGTCGGTCACCTCCGCCCTCAACAGGCGCGCGATCTCGCCGCGCACCTGCTCTCCGACCCGCTCGGTCCGTCGCGACATCGTCAGCTCTCCTCGTCCCGGTCGCCGTCGATGGCGTCCGCCAGCTCGTCCGCGTCACCGCGACCGTCATCGGGGAGCTCGCTCATCTCGTGGGGCAGATGGACCAGCTCGACGTCCGACGCCGTCACCTCCGCGAGATGGAGCTCCTCGATGAAATCCACCGCGCGGTCGAGCACTCGCCGCAGCTCCCGAGGATCGGCGCCCGCAGCGGCCAGCCCGATCACGGCCCGCTGCCAGGTGTCCTGACCGTCCACCTCGGCCACCGACAGATTGAAGCGGTTGCGAACGCGCTGGGTGATCGAGCGGACGACGCCCCGCTTCGTCTTGAGAGAGCGCGACGCATGGATGCGGAGCTCGATCAGGGCGGCGCCGACGAGCATCAGAGCGTCGCCGGCTCCTCCTGGATCGTGAAGACCTCGATCACGTCGCCCACCTTGAGGTCGTTGTAGCCGTCGATGCCGACACCGCACTCGAAGCCGCTCGCCACCTCGCGCACGTCGTCCTTGAAGCGGCGCAGCGAGCCGACCCGTCCCTCGTAGATCTCGACTCCGTCGCGGATCAGGCGGCACTGGGCGCCACGGCGGACGTTGCCCTCGGTGACGTACGAACCGGCGATGGTGCCGATCTTGGGGATCGTGAAGGTCTCGCGCACCTCGACCCGGCCGAGCACCTCCTCGCGCTTGGTGGGCGGGAGCAGACCGGCCATGGCGCGCCTCACCTCGTCGGTGAGCTCGTAGATCACGCGGTAGACGCGGACGTCGACACCGGTCGATTCGGCCGAGTTGCGGGCAGCCGGGTCGGGCCGCACGTGGAAGCCCACGACGATCGCGTTCGAGGCCTCGGCCAGCGTGACGTCGTTCTCGGTGATCGCGCCCACGCCGGAGTGGACGACGTTCACCTGTACCGTGTCGGTGGAGAGCTTCTCGAGCGCCTCGCGCACCGCCTCCATCGAGCCCGAGACGTCGGCCTTGAGCACGACGGCGAGCTCCTTGGGGCCACCGTCCTCGGCCTGCGCGAAGAGCTCCTCGAGCGTGCGGCGCGGCCGGGTCTCGACCGGGCCACTGCGCTGCTGGTCGCGCCGGTGGGTCACGACGTCCTTGGCGTCGCGCTCGCTCTCGACCACGTGGAAGAGCTCGCCAGCCTCGGGAACGCCCGAGAGCCCGATGAGCTGGACCGGTCGCGCCGGACCGGCCTCCTCCACGCGTTTCGCGTCCTCGTCCTGCATCGCACGGATGCGCCCGAATTCGGTGCCGACGACGAGGTAGTCGCCACGCCGCAGGGTGCCCTCTTTCACCAGAACGGTGGCGACCGGACCGCGCCCCTTGTCGAGCTCCGACTCGAGGACCACGCCGCTCGCGGGCGCCTCGGGGTTGGCCTTCAGCTCGAGCACCTCGGCCTGGAGCGCCAGCATCTCGAGCAGCTGGTCGAGTCCGGTCCCCTGGATCGCCGAGACGTCCACGCAGATGGTGTCTCCGCCGAGCTCCTCGGGGATCAGCTCGTATTCCATCAGCTTCTGCCGCGCTCGCTGCGGGTTGGCGTCGGCCAGGTCCACCTTGTTCACCGCCACCAGGATCGGCACCTCGGCCGCCCGGGCGTGGTTGATCGCCTCGACGGTCTGGGGCATGACCCCGTCGTTCGCCGCCACCACGAGCACCACGATGTCGGTCACCTGCGCGCCGCGGGCCCGCATCTGGGTGAAGGCGGCGTGGCCCGGCGTGTCGATGAAGGTGAGCCTCTGGGAGCCGACCTCGACCTGGTACGCACCGATGTGCTGGGTGATGCCGCCCGCCTCGCCCTCGACGACGCGCGCCTTGCGGATCGCGTCGAGGAGCGACGTCTTGCCGTGGTCGACGTGGCCCATGACGGTGATCACGGGCGGTCGCAGCACCTTCTTCGACTCGTCGCCCGCTTCGGCGGTCGGCGCGAGGACCTCCTCTTCGCGGAAGCCCACGTCCTGGACGTCGAAGCCGTACTCGCTCGCGACCTTGCCGGCGGTCTCGACGTCGATCGTGTGGTTGATCGAGGCCATGATGCCGAGGGCCATGAGCTTCCCCTGCACCTCGGCCGCCTTCGCGCCGAGCTGCCGGGCGAGCTCGGCGATGCTGATCTCTCCCTCGACCCGGATGCTGCGCTTGTCTCGCTTGGGCGGGGCGGTGACGGCAGCCTGCTTCTTGGTGGGCGCGTCGCGTCGCTTCCGGCGGGGCGAGGAGAACGCGCGCGGGTCGACCGTCACCGAGCGTCGCGCCGCCGAGCGACCCACCGCCTGGCGAGCGAGCTGCGCCTGCTCGCGCAGGTTCACGACCTCGCGGACCCGCTTGCGCGGCTTGGCCGCGGTGCGTTGGGCATCGCCCGCGGGACCGGCCGGGCCCGCAGGCTTCGGGGCGGCGTCCCCTCCGACCGAGGGCGTCGGGGTGGGCCCGGGGGCCGGGGGCTCGGCCGACGGCGGCGGTGCCGGCTCGGGCTCGGACGCCGGAGCC
>CAYYUT010000256.1:0-5784 GCA_964474935.1 uncultured Spirochaetales bacterium | reverse complement strand
CCGCGGAGCTCCCGGAAGGGGTCTTCCAGGTGCTCCACGCCTCGCACGACGCCACGGCTCGACTCGTGGCCGAGGGCGTCGACTTCGTCGCCTTCACCGGCTCGGTGGAAGGAGGCGTCGCCATCCAGCGCGCCCTGACCCGTCGCTTCCCGGGGACGGGGCTCGAGCTCGGGGGCAAGGATCCGGCCTACGTCCGGGCCGACGCCGATCTCGACGCCGCGGCCGCCGGGGTCATGGACGGGGCGTTCTTCAACGCCGGTCAGTCGTGCTGTGGGATCGAACGGGTGTACGTAGCGCGCGAGGTCTACGAGCCCTTCGTCGAGCGCTGCCTCGCCGAGGTGCGGGCCCTCCGTCTGGGCTCGCCGCTCGAGCCGACGACCACCCTCGGCCCTCTCGTCCGGGCGTCGGCGGCCGAGTTCGTGCGTGCGCAGACGGCCGAAGCCTGCGGGCAGGGAGCCCGCGCGCTGATCGACGCCACCGGATTCGAGGCCGACCGGGAGGGTACGCCCTACCTGGCACCCCAGGTGCTGGTCGACGTCGATCACTCGATGCGGCTGATGCAGGAGGAGAGCTTCGGGCCGGTGGTGGGAATCATGGCCGTCGAGGACGACGCCGAAGCCGTCCACCGGATGAACGACAGCCGCTACGGCCTCACGGCCTCCGTCTGGACCCGCGACCTCGAGGCCGCCCTCCGGATCGGCGACGCCGTCGAGACGGGAACCTGGTTCATGAATCGCTGCGACTATCTCGACCCGGCGCTCGCCTGGACGGGCGTGAAGGACTCGGGCCGCGGCTGTACGCTCTCGGAGCTCGGCTACCACGCCCTCACCCGACCGAAGTCGTTCCATCTGAAGTCGGTCTAGCGGAGCGCGGGAGCGAGCTCAGCCGTCGGATTCGATCTGGAGGGTCGGCGTCGGGCGGGTCTCCATCAGCCGGGCGTAGAAGTCGTTCCCCTTGTCGTCGATCACGATGAAGGCCGGGAAGTCCTCGACCTCGATGCGCCAGACTGCCTCCATCCCCAGCTCTTCGAACTCTTCGACCGCCACCCGCCGGATGGAGTGGTCGGCGAGGCGCGCGGCCGGACCGCCGATCGACCCGAGATAGAAGCCACCGTGACGCTGGCAGGCCTCGCGGACCTGCTTCGAGCGGTTGCCCTTCGCGAGCATCACCAGGCTCCCCCCGCGGCTCTGGAAGAGGTCGACGTAGGAATCCATCCGGCCCGCCGTGGTCGGCCCGAAGGAGCCGGACGGCCGGCCCTCCGGCTGCTTGGCCGGGCCCGCGTAGTAGATCATGTGATCCTTGAAGTACGCAGGTAGATCCCCGCCGGCGTCGAGGCGTTCCTTCAGCTTCGCGTGCGCGATGTCGCGCGCCACGATCAGGGTGCCGGTGAGCGAGAGCCGGGTGGCGACCGGATGGCGCGAGAGCTCGGCCCGGATCTCGGCCATCGGCTGGTCGAGATCGATCGCGACGACCTCGCCGCCGAGCTCGTCCGGGGCGATCTCGGGCAGGAAGCGGGCCGGGTTCTCCTCGAGCTGCTCGAGGAAGATTCCGTCGCGGGTGATCTTGGCGAGCGCCTGTCGATCGGCGGAGCAGGAGACCCCGAGCCCCACCGGACAAGAGGCGCCGTGTCGCGGGAGGCGGATCACCCGCACGTCGTGCGCGAAGTACTTGCCCCCGAACTGGGCGCCGATCCCGGTCTCGTTGCAGAGCTTCTGGATCTTTCCCTCGAGATCGCGGTCTCGGAAGGCGCGTCCGAGAGGGCTCCCCGTCGCCGGCAGGCCGTCGAGGTAGCGGCAGCTCGCGAGCTTCACCGTCTTCATCGTGAACTCGGCCGAGAGCCCTCCGATCACGAGGGCCAGGTGGTAGGGCGGGCAGGCCGAGGTCCCGATGGTCCGGATCTTCTCGCCCACCCAGCTCAGGAGCGACTCGGGGTTCAACAGCGCCCGGGTCTCCTGATACAAAAAGCTCTTGTTCGCCGAGCCTCCACCCTTCGCGACGAACAGGAAGTGATACTCGTCGCCCGGGTCCGCATGGATCTCGATCTGCGCGGGCAGATTGGTGCGGGTGTTCTGCTCGTCGAACATGTCGAGCGGGGCCATCTGGGAGTAGCGGAGATTGCGCTGTTGATAGGCGTCGTAGATGCCCCGCGAGAGCGCTTCGGCGTCGTCGCCCGGCGTCCAGACCTGTTGGCCCTTGTGGGCCATCACGATCGCCGTTCCGGTGTCCTGACAGCCCGGGAGCACGCGGCCCGAGGCGATGTTGGCGTTGATCAGGAGCTCCATCGCGACGAAGCGATCGTTGTCCGAGGCCTCGGGGTCGTCGAGGATGCGACGCAGCTGCGCGAGATGGCCGGGTCGCAGCAGATGCGCGATGTCGTCGAAGGCCTGGGTGGCCAGTCGGGCCAGCGCCGCGGGGTCGACCTCGAGGATCTCGCGCCCCCCGACTTCGCGCAGCGCCACCCCTTCGCTCCCGAGGTGGCGGTAGGGCGTGGGGTCGTCGCCTAGCTGGAAGAGCGGCTCGTACTGGAACTCCGGCATGGATCCCTCCGCCGGCGCAGTGTAGCCAAGGCGCCCACCAGGAATCCGACCTCGCCCCCGAGCCCGCAGCCCGGCAGGCTCTCGTCGATCTCGCCCGCGCTTTCGCACTCGGGGTCGCGGGCCGCGTCGAAACGCCCGTCGAGGTCGTTGTCGACGCCGTCGCTGCAGGGGTAGCCCGCGATCACGAGCAGCTCGTTCGCGTGGCTCGCCTGGCCCGTGCTGTCCGTCACGACGAGCCGGACCCGATAGGGCCCCGCCACGTCGGTGAGCAGACGCGGCATGAATCCATCCGTCTCCTCGAGCTGCCAGAGGCTGCCCGCCGGGGCGCTCACGAGCTCCCACGCCGCGGTGAGGGGGTCGCCGTCGGCATCGCAGCTGGCGCTGCCGTCGAGCGTCACCTCCTGACCGACCTTCGTGCGGAGCGGGATCCCCGGGTCGGCGGCCGGGCGGGCGTTGCCGGGCGCGGCGCGCAGATCGAAGCGGCGTTCGCGGGACAGGCGGACCCAGACGTGGCCGTCCTCCACACGGAAGCCGCAAGCACCATCCACGGCCTGGGGCACGAATCCGAGCCCTCCGATCCGTACCTCGGGAAGCCAGCTCCCGACGTAGGCACTCGCCCGGTCGTCCGCGAGCGCCAGACCGAGCGTGCGGGGCACGTCGTCGAACTCGAAGAACGCCGGGCTCGCCGCTCCGTATCGAAGCGTTCGGGCCTCCTCTGCCCAGACGAGGCGCAGGCGACCATCGAGGTGGGTGTCGACCAGCAGGCGGGAGGCGTCCGAGGCGATCTCTTCTACACCCGTGTCCGCGGGGGCGAGCGTGCGCATGCCGCTCCCCGGGAGCGCCGACAGGAAGACCACGCGGCGGTCGCCGTCCGGGTCGACGAGCTTCAGGGCGGCCATGCCTGCCCGCTCGAGATCGGTGATCTCGGGAGCGGCCTCCGTCGAGTGGCTCGGATAGACCAGCGCGACCGATCGCAGCGCGGTTCCGTTCGCCTCGGCGAGCAGTCCGGTGTGGCTCGAGATCTCCTTGTCCGGAACCTCGTGGAGGAAGCGTTGCGTCGAGAAGCTCGGCGTCCCACCCAGGAAGGAGAAGCCGCCGTCGAGACGTGCCGCGCCCTGCGTCCAGCGTCCGCCAGTGGGCGTGGCCGCGAAGGCTCCGCCGCTGTCCTCACCGCCGTTGCCGTGGAGGAGCCAGGTGAAGGTCTCGGGCGACGCGTCCGGGGCCTCGACCCGGTCGGCGATCGCGAGATAGCGCTCGTCGGCGAACAGGAAGCGCCGCGACACCAGGGAGCCGGCTTCGTCCTCGGTCCCGACGGCGGTGCCCGGTCCACCGTATCGGGCCGTGCTCGTGGCCGTGTCGAGGAAGGGGGTGTCGAGCGTGTCCGTCAGGCTGGCGTGTCCGTCGGCGGGCGCATCCGCGTCCGGGGCCGAGCGCCAGGCGATGGTGGCCGAGAGGGGATCGACCGGACCGCGTCCACCCACCAGGATCATGTTGTGATGGATGGGTTGGTTGAAGCTCGTGCGCGCCGTGAAGCTGATGTAGCCCGGATCGAGGAGCAGCCGCTCACCGAAGGCGTGCATCAGGAACGAGCCCGGGTCGGGGTGTTCGTGCGACTGGGGCGCGACGATGTTGCCCTCGCGGTCGCGGGCGATCTCGGCCGCGGCGTAGTGCTCGGCCTGGACCACCGCCATCACGGCCTCTTCGCTCCAGTCGCTCCGGAAGATGGCGGCGCCGCCTTCGGGATAGAAGGCGGTGGTGGGGCCGTCGGGCGGCTCGTGCGCGATCGAGTCGTCGTAGGTGACGAGGGCGTCGGCGGCCAGATCGACGTTGCCGTCCGTCTCGAAGGGACGGGTCGTGTGGGCGTAGCGCCAGTAGTGGTGCGGCGTCATGTCGCCCTTCGGGAGCAGGCCGAAGTAGTAGGAGCGACCGGGGTTGCCGTCGTCGGTGGGGGCGAGCGTCCCGTCCGGGAGCGTCACGTCGAGCATCCATCGGAGCGTCCGGTGGAAGAGGGGGTCGCGCCACGGACTGCGGAAGTCGAAGGCCTCGAGCGGGTAGTCCGCACCCCCGAGGAGCCGATCCCAGGCGCGTGCGAAGGGCAGCAGGTTCTGCGAGGCGAAGCGCATGTAGAAGGGGCCTTCACCGTAGACGCCGTCGCCCGTGATCAGCGCGAAGCGCGTCACCCGATCGATCTGGATCAGCCCGAACTCGACCCACAGGGTCGGCTCGCGATGCGCCGCCTCGCCCGGGCCCGGGGTGTGCTCGGCGAGCACGATCCCAGCGATCACCATGGCGGCGCCCGACTTCGAGCGATGGTTGTTCTGGTGGAACTCGCTCAGCGCGCTGGCGGATGCGGGGTCGAAGTAGTTCAGATAGAGCTCCGAGACGACGCTCACGAGCCTGTCGACGATCACCGCCTCCGCGGCGCCGAAGTCCCAGCCGGCCCCGAGCATCGTGTCGAAGGCCGTGGCGTAGTTCACGATCTCTTCGGAGGTGCTGATGTCGCGGTCCCAGCCGCCGACCGGCGGGGGCACGGCCAGGCGCGACCGGTCGAAGAGATTCACGAGCAGCGCCTCGACGCGCTCCCCCGTGGCCTCGCGGTCGGCGGGCGTAGGGAAGGGCACGACCTCGCCTGCGACGAGCGTCCGGTCGGCCGCGTACAGGAAGGCGAGGTTCTTGGCGGCCCGGGACTTGAGCCGGTGGGCGGTGATGCCGGGATCGTCGAGGGTGTAGGCCTCGGCCAGGGCGGTGCGGGCCTGCATGTCCGCCACGATGGTGCGGTAGGGCTCGCGCGCGAGCCGCGCCTGGATCGCGGGCAGGTCGCCGCTCCGGTATAGGATGCGCGGTCGCGTGAAGTCGACGCCTTCGGGCTCCCAGGCCGCGACGGCAGTCCCCGGCATCGCAGCGATGGTCGCGAGCACCACGGCGAGGAGGGTCGCCGCCACGCGGCCATGGAAGCGCCGGGAGGGAACCTCGGCGGGTCGGTGGGCGCGGGGCGGATGCGGTCGGATCGGGGCGCGCGGCATGAAATCCCAGCGGCGGCGTGGTTTCGCCCGGCAGCCCAGCGCTACCGCGTGACGTCGAGCGTCAGCACGGGACTCGAGCCCGAGAACTCTCCCGATTGCATCGCCACGAGCTGCATCAGGAGCTGGAAGGTGCGTTCCGACACCAGATCGGAATCGTCGAGATAATACCAGGTACCGCGATAGCGCGTTCGCACCGAGGCTCCTGCCGGTTTGCTGCGACTGGC
>CAYYUT010000255.1:0-5784 GCA_964474935.1 uncultured Spirochaetales bacterium | reverse complement strand
GGCAGCGCTGGCGACGGAGCGCTTCGCGGCGCTCGAGCGGGCCGTGGGCGGGGGTGGCGCGGTCGCGGTGCCGATGCTGATGCTGCACGGCGGGGCCGACCGGGTGTGCGATCCCAGCGGCACGCGCGCCTTCTACGAATCCCTCGACGTCGAGGGCAGCGATCTCCGCATCTACCCCGAGCTCTACCACGAGATCCTGAACGAGCCCGAGCGCGAACGCGTCATCGACGACATCGTGGCCTGGCTGACGGCACGCGGTCTCGGCGGGGTGACGGCCCGATGAGCCGGCGGCTCACCCATCTCGACGAGCAGGGCCGCGCGCACATGGTGGACGTCGGCGAGAAACCGGTCACCCGACGCGAGTGCGTCGTGCGGGGCGAGGTCTTCATGGCACCCGAGACGCTGGCGGCGATCCGCGAGGGTCGCGTCCTCAAGGGCGACGTCTTCGCGGCGGCACGGCTCGCCGGAATCCAGGCGGCGAAGCGGACCGACGAGTGGATTCCGTTGGCGCATCCCCTCCCGCTCGACTCGGTCGACGTCGCGCTCGAGCCCGACCCCGAGGCCGGGTGTGTCCGCATCGAAGCACGTGCCCGCGCCCAGGCACGCACCGGCGTCGAGATGGAGGCGATGGTGGCGGCGGCGGCGGCCGGGCTCACGATCTACGACATGTGCAAGGCCATCGACCGTCTGATGGTGGTCGGTGGGATCCGGCTGGTCGAGAAGCAGGGGGGCAAGAGCGGCCACTGGCGGCGTCCGGACGATTCCGAGAACCCGGCCCCGTCGGGCGGTGTCGGATCGGGAGATGGAAACGCTCGTGGGACATGAGATCGTCGAGAAGGGGCCCGCCGAGCGGGTCTCGGGCGGCTCGCCGCACGACCCGGACCCGGATCGCGAGCTGGTCGCCCATTGGCGGGGTGGCGACGACCCGGCCTTCGAGGCCCTGGTGCGACGCTATCAGGGGCGCGTCTATCGATTGCTCGTGCGGATGATAGGGGCAGCCGAGGCCGAGGACGTGGCCCAGGAAGCCTTCCTGAACCTGTATCGACGCGGGCGTCGCTTCCGGGGGGACGCGCGCTTTTCGACCTACGTCTACCGGATCGCGGTCAACGCAGCCCTGAACCGGCGTCGCTCGCTCGGTCGGAGACGGGATCGCACCCGCGAGCTCGAGGCCCAGCAGGCCGCGGCGACGCAGTCGAGCCACCCCGAGACCAGTCCCGAAGAGGCGCTGCGCGGACGCGAGCTTCGCGATCGGGTGGCCAGGGCGTTGGCCTCCCTGCCACCGAAGCTGCGAGCCCCGCTCGTGCTCCACGACGTCGAGGGGCTCCGCTACGAGGACGTGGCGCGGGTGCTCCGGCTCGCGGAGGGAACCGTCAAGTCGCGCATCCACCGGGCGCGGATGGCGCTGCGCGATCAGCTCTCTCCGCTCCTGGCCACCCGCGAGAGCGAAGGCGAGGCATGAACCACGCCGACGTGCGACGCAAGCTGGGGCTCTATCTCGACGGTCAGCTGACGCTCGCCGACCGGGCCCGCCTCGACGGACACCTCGACCAGTGCGAACGCTGCACCCACGAGCTGTGGGAGCTGCGCGAGACGGTGCGGTTGGTTCGGGACCTCCCCGATCCCGCCCCGCCGCCGGGTCTCGTGGCGGGCGTCGTGGCCGCAGCATCCGAGGTGCGGCGTCCGGCGGCGCGCCCGAGCGCCTGGTGGGCGGCGCCGGCCCTGGCGGTCCTCGTGGCGGCAGGGCTCTGGGTGTTCGCCTCCCAAGGTGGCGGAGGCGTCGGGCAGGAGTCGGTGGACCCGGCGCTCGTGTCCGCCCCCACGGCGGCTCGTCCCGGCGAACGCACCCTCGGTGCGAGTCGTGCGCCCGGTCGCGTCGCGCCCAGCAACGCTGCGCCCAGCAGCGCCGGACTCGAGGACATCGACCGTGCGCTCGGTCTGGCGCTCCGCGATCCCGCGGCCTTCGTCTCGGTCTGGCGAGAGCAGTCGACGCCAGGCGCTGCCCGGTGGCTCGCCCAGGTGGCGGCGGCGGCCCGAGCCGCGAGTGTGTCGGACGAGGTGCGGCGTCGGCTGGTTGGTCTCGAGACGCCCGAGGCGCGCCGTCTCGCCCGGTCCTTCGAGGCGACCGCCGAGCGCTGACGGGGTCGCGCCGGGAGCCCCTGGGGAATCTCTGTGGGACCCGCACCGCGCAGGGTCGAGCCACCCGCAGAGTCCTCGGCCGCTTGCGCCTCCACGGCGACTCGCGCAGAGCTTCCCTAGTCTCCCCGCGTGTCGACGCCCCGCCGTGCCACGACCCCGGAACCCTCGCATGCCGACGTCTGCCGCCACGTGGGCCTGGGACACCCGAGGCGATGGCGGCGCGGCTCCGTCCCGCGCTCTCGGCGGGAAGGGCTGGGATCGGCGGCGGCCCGCGGCGTCCGGGTCGTGGCGAGTCTGCTCGCCGCGGTCCAGCTCGGCGCGTCGGCGGGGACCGCCCGTGCCGAGGTGGTCGAGCTGGTGCCCGACGACCGGCTGGCCTGGACCCCCGGGCAGCTCTTCTCGGTGTTCCGACCCGGGTTCCACAGCAAGCGCGAGGTGGAGGTCGAGACCACGCCGCCGGGCGCCGCCCTCGATCTCTACTACGTGCGGGCCGGATTCCAGAAGCGCTACGAGCAGGCCGAGGCACCCGTCACGATCGTGCTGCCCAAGCGCGCACAGGCGGGCTCGCGCGATACCGTGACGATCCGCGCGTCGGCCGACGGCTTCCGGGCCCAGGAGACGACCTTCCGGGTGCACGGCCGCGACACGTCGGTCCTGATAGAGCTCGATCCGCTGCCCAACACGCTCGAAGCCGTCGTTCATACCTACTTCGCCGGTCGCGCCACGATCGCCTTCATGACGAAGGAGCCGATCACGCCGAGCGTCCGCGAACGCGGTGGCGACGTCCAGCTCGCCCTCGACGAAACCGCTCAGGGTCCCGAGGTGGTCGACACCATCGCGAGCATCCGGAATCCGCTGCTGGCCTCGATCGACACGCAGCAGCTCGGCGAGGATCTGGTCGTCCGGCTGGCGCTCGTCGACCCCGAGGCGGTCGAGCTGCGCTCGCGTCAGTGGCAGGATCCGGTCCGCGACCTGCACGCCTGGTCGGTCGATCTGGTGCCGGCCGACGGGGGCGCCGAGGCGATCGCGCGGGCGCGCGCGGCGCTCGCCGCCATCGCACCGGGCGAAGTCGCCGGCTGCGCGCTGGTGTTCGACGACGCGCTTCGCCAGGCCCTGGATGCGGCCGAGCTCTCGAGGGCCCTGGTGCCGAGCGGCCGCTTCGTCGATCCGTATCTGCGAGCCGCGATGCGGCGTCTCGGAGAGCTGTCGCCCGACAGGACGATCCGCATGACGCACGGCGCGCGCTACCGACCCGACGTTCCGCTCGAGCTCGCCGCGGCGATGAGCGAAGCCTCGAAGGCCCGCGGGCTGCTGGCGTTGCTGCGCCAGTTCAGCCAGCGACTCGAATCCGGTGACCAGGCCGACGCAGCTCTCCAGGCCCTGATCGCTCCCGAGCTCGAGGCCACGGCGTTCCGTCGCCAGCTCGCCGACGCCACCGCGCTGGAACGGTCGTGCCAGGAGCGCTGAGCTAGTCTCTGGTTGCCCCGTCGGTCCCGACGGAGGTCTTTCATGACCCGATCCGACGCGCCGGCAGGCCCGCCTCCCGCGCCGTCCCCGCGCACGGTCCTTGCGCCCCCGAGCTCGAGGATCCGCGCCGCGCGGGTGCGGCGGCATTCCGATGGCCCACGCGAACGCCTCGAGGCCCGCGGCGCCGAGGCGCTCAGCGACGCGGAGCTCGTGGCGCTCCTGCTCCGCACCGGAAGCGGGCGCACCGACGTGCTGAGTCTCGCGAGCTGCCTCCTCGAGGAGCGGGGCGGTCTTCGCGGTCTGGCCGACGCGACGCACCGCGAGCTCTGCGAGACGCACGGTATCGGTCCGGCGAAGAGTGCGAGTCTTCGGGGGGCGCTCGAGATGGGGCGTCGCCTCGCGGCGCGTCGGCTGCACCCTGGCGAGCCCTTGCGCGGTCCCGAAGACGTCTACCGGCACCTGCATGCCCGGCTCCGCGACGCGCGCCACGAGCACTTCCTCGCCATCCTGCTCGATGGGCGTCACCGGGTGATCCGGGAGGTCGCCGTGTCGCGCGGGACGCTCACCGCGCGCCTGGTGCATCCGCGCGAGGTGTTCCGGCCCGCGCTCCGCGACGCGGCGGCGGCCCTGGTGCTGGTCCACAACCATCCGAGCGGAGATCCTTCTCCGAGCCAGGAGGACCGCGACGTCACCCGCCGGCTGGCACGCGCGGGCCAGATTCTCGGCGTCCAGGTCGTCGACCACGTGGTGGTGGCCGAACGGGGCTTCACCAGTCTGCGCGAGGAAGGACTGCTCGACGCGGCGGGGCCGGGTTCGCCCGAACCCGGGCTCGGGTGAATCCCCGAGCCCTGCTAAGGCTCGAGGCGGGCTCCGCCGATGAGCCCCGAGGAGAACCGAGGCTCCGTGCGGCCGGCTCCTCGCCGGGGGCGGAGCGTCCGACACGGGAGATTCGATCGCGCACCGTGCCGAGTGCCTATGACCCGACTCCGGGTGCGAGGCCGTGACGAGGAGATCGCGCGGGGCGAGACGGAAGGGAACCGCCATGGGCCGGGCCAGTCCCGACCATTCCGAGGCCGATCCGGGCCTCGTAGCGCAGCCGCCGGTCGACCGGAGGCGATATCCGAGGACCGCGGTCGTCGTCCCCGTCGATTATTCGACCGTGGACGCCTTCTTCAGCGAGTTCACCGCCAACATCAATGAAGGCGGGATGTACGTCGAGACCGAGCAGCTGCATCCGATCGACACCACGGTGTCGCTGCACTTCAAGCTGCCCGGGAGCGACGAGCCCTTCGAGCTGAAGGGCCGCGTCGCCTGGTGCCAGTCGGCTGCGGGGGGTCCCGACGGATCGGGCATGGGCATCGAGTTCGAAGAGCTCGACGAAGCCGATCGCGAACGCCTGAACGAGCTCGTCCGCCATCTGCGCCAGATCGGGTGAATCCCGTCCTGGTGCGCTCCAGCCCTGGGGAGCTCCAGTACTGGTGAGCTCGCATTCCGGTGGGCTCGAGTTCCGGGGAACTCGAGCTCCGTTGGGCTCGAGTTCGCGGAACAGGAGCCCCGGCGATACGGGTCGCCGGGGGTCGCCGGGGGTCGAGCCCCGGCCCCTCGCTCACGCGAGGAGCGCGTGGCCCCTGAGGCTCGGCTGGCCCGAGCGGTGCCGGTCGCTCGAGGACCCGCAGCCGGTCTCTCGGTGCACTCGGATCCGCGCGAGCGAGCTTCCGGGACGAACGCCGACCGACCGAGACAGGTCCCTAGAAGGGGATGTCGTCTCCGCCCTGCGACGGTCCGTCCGGGCCGCGTCCGAAGTCGCCAGAGCCGCCGCCCGAGCTCGAGCCCCCGCCCCGCGATCCGCTCCGACCTCCGCCCGAGCCACCGCCGTCACGCGGCCCGCCGAGGAACTGGACCGTCTGGGCCACGACCTCGGTGGTGCGACGCTTCTGGCCCTCCTTGTCCTCCCACTCGCGGGTCTGGAGGCGCCCCTCGACATAGACCGTGCGGCCCTTGGCGAGGTACTGGGCGCAGTTCTCGGCTGCTCGTCCCCACACCACGATCTTGTGCCACTCGGTGCGTTCTTCCCGGTTGCCGTCGCGGACCCAATTCTCGGTGGTGGCCATCGAGAAGTCGGTGACCGCCTGACCGCTCTGGGTGTATCGGAGCTCGGGATCTCGGCCGAGATTTCCGATC
>CAYYUT010000254.1:0-5796 GCA_964474935.1 uncultured Spirochaetales bacterium | reverse complement strand
AGCACGGCATCGAGCGTGTCCCCCCGGCCCGCAGCGAGCTCGCGCGCCTCGTGCTCCGCGTTCTTCTGGATCTCGTTGGCGCTGTCGATCGCCTGCCCGAGCACCTTCGCGAAGTCGACGCCGCCGTCCTTCTTCGTCGCGACCGGGCTCTCGAGAGCCGGCGTCGCGAGCGACGGGGTCTGGATGCCTCCCACCGAGTTCATGGCTAGCGACCGATCCGCATGGTGGCCTCGCCCATCTGTCCGACCTTGCGGATCACGGCGAGATTGGCTTCGTAGGAGCGCGAGGCCGACATGACGTTGGTCATCTCTTCGACCACGTTGACACGCGGCATTCCGACGTACCCGTCGGGGTTGGCGTCCGGATGGCCCGGATCGAAGCGCAGGAGGGGCTCGCGTGGGTCGCGGACGATACGGGGCACCTCGACCTGGCGGAGGGCGCGATCGAGGCGGTCGCCGAAGGCGGGCCCGATCGGCGTGGCCGCGAAGTAGGGATCGCGCCGTCGATACGGGCCGCCCTCGCGGGTGCGGGTCGTATCGGCGTTCGCGATGTTCGAAGCCGCGGTGGCGATGCGCACCCGCTGGGCGCGCAGACCGGACACGGCGATGTCCCCGACGTCACTCAGATCCACCTGGAACCTCCTAGCCTTCGCCCTGGATGGCGCTGCGGGTCAGTCCGAGGATCCGCGAGAGGATCTCGGCCTGGTCCTGGTAACCACCCGCGTTCTGCTTCATCCGGATCAGCTCCTGATCGAGATCGACCCCGTTGCGCTCCGGTCCGCGGCCCCGCGGACCGGCCTCGAGCCGGTAGGGATTGGCGGTGGAGCCGCCTCCCGTGCTCATGTGCTGCTCGTGGGTGCGGGTCATCCGCATCTTCTCTTCCGCGAGCAGTGCCGGGAACTCGAGGTCCGACGGCCGGTAGCCCGGCGTGTCGGCGTTGGCGACATTGGCGGCGAGCACCCCCTGTCGGGCGGCCCGGAAGTGCAGCGAGCTCACGAGGTCGGCGGCGGCATCACTGAAGAGTCCCGGCATGCTTCCCCTCCCGGTACGGGCGCTCCGCGCCTGTCCAACGGATCTCATGAGCAAACGCCGTGCCAGCGAGCCGGCGATCTGGTGGGGCCTGGAGAAGGTTCCTGGCGGCTCGGTCCGACCGACGTTTCAGGCTGAACGTCCAGACCCGGCAGATCTTTCCGGGAGAGACCCATCGCGGCTCGGCACATGTCGCCGGGCGAGCGTCGCGGTCAGGCGAGCTGGTAGAGGCGGATCTTGTTGCGCAGGGTCCGGACGCTGATTCCGAGCTTCTCGGAGGCCAGCGTCCGGTTGCCGCCGCACTCGGCGAGCGACTGCACGATGGCGCGTCGCTCGAGCTCCTTCAGATTGAGGGTGCTGGCCGTGATGCGCGGCCCCGTGGCCTCGCCGCCCTTGCCCGCGAGTAGCCGGTCCATGTCGACCTCGCGGCCCGGGAAGAGCACAACGGCCCGGCGCATCAGGTTCTCGAGCTCCCGGACGTTGCCCCGGAACGGGTGACGCGAGAGGGCGGACACGGCCGACGGCGAGAGCCGCGGGACGTCCACCTGGCCCGACTCGGCGAAGCGGGCCAGGAAGTGATGAGCGAGCAACGGGATGTCGCCGGGGCGCTCGCGGAGCGGTGGCACGTGCAGCACGATCACGTCGAGCCGGAAGTAGAGGTCCTCGCGGAAACGACCCGCCTCGACCTCCTGACCGAGCTCGCGCTGGGTGGTGGTGACGATGCGGACGTCCACGGCCTGGTAGCGCAGCGCGCCCACCGGGAGCACCTCGCGCTCCTGGAGCACCCGAAGGAGCTTCGGCTGGAGCGCGTGCGACAGCTCGCCGATCTCGTCGAGCATCAGGGTGCCCTGGTGAGCCCGGAGGATCTGGCCACTGCGCGCTTCGACCGCACCCGTGAAGGCGCCGCGCTCGTGGCCGAAGAGCTCGCTCTCCGCGAGCGACTCGGGCAGCGCGGCGCAATTCACCACCACGAAGGGCGCGCTGCGACGCGCGCTCCGCAGGTGCAGGTGGCGGGCCAGCACGTCCTTGCCGGTGCCACTCTCGCCGACGATCTGGACCGTGGCCTCGGTGGGCGCCGCGGCATCGAGCTGCCGCAGCAGGCGCTCCATCCCCGGGTCCTCGGTCACGATCCCCGAGACCGACTCGTTCGGGGCGCCTTCGCCCGCACCGAGCGCCGAGGCCAGCGTCGCTTCCAGACGCGCTACCCCGAACGGCTTGCGCAGGAAGTCGCGGGCCCCCTGCTTCATGGCCGACACGGCGAGGTCGACCGACGGGTGGTTGCCAGTCGCGACGACGGCCAGCCGAGGCGCCACCGCCCGGAGCTTCGCGAGCGACTCGAGATCGCGCTCGTCTCGCAGGTCGATCAGGGCCGCCTCGAAGGGGATGGAGGATGCCCGCTCGACGGCCGACGAGAGATCGGACAGCGCGTGCGCTTCGTAGCCCGCGCTGCGAAGGGCGGCGACCAGATCCTCGCGCAGCCCTTCCGAAGGCTCCTGGATCAGGACGCGACGCACGGCGATTCTCCTCGCGGGAGCCAGAGCGTGGCCTCGGGCCCACCGGTCGCCTCGAGCACGCCTCCCTGGGCGAGCGCGAAGGCGCGGGCCGAGCCCAGCGCGTCCTCGGCCGCTTCGCGCCCCCCGCCGCACCCGGTCCACGAGGCCCGTACACCGATCCGTTCGGACTCCACACACAGGTCGACCACGACCTCACCGCCCACCGGGGTCAGCACCGAGGCCGCTCGGATCAGGCTGACCGCGGCGCGCCGCACGAGCTGCGAGTCGCCGGTTGGCCGGTCACCGGAAGGGGCGTGGCGAAGCGTGACGCCACGCGCTGCCAGGCTCGGTGCCAGCCTCGCGTGCAGCGACGCGAGCGCCGGACCGAGAGGCTGACACGGCGTGCGGGGGGCCGGTGGCAGCAACAGTCGGAGCATCCCGCTGATGCGCGCATCGATCTCGCCGACGGCGCCCCGGATCGATCGGGCCAGACGCTCGGAGGTAGGCGACCAGGCCTCGCGCTCGAGCTGGCTGGCAGCGAGCTCCACCCGGGCCAGGGGCGTCCGGATCTCGACCGCCACCGCGGCAGCCAGGGTCTCGCGCCGTTCGCTCATCGGCTGCCTCCCGCCTTGGCCGGCACCTGCGGCTCGCGTCCGCCCCGCACACGGAGCTTCGCGGTCTCGAGCTGGTCGGCCGCCAGCGCGCTCCAAGTGCCGCCGGCCTCCGTATCGACGGCGATCCGCCAGGCGACGAGCGCCTGGCGCGAGTCGGGGTGCAGCGCGCCGAGCCAGTAGGCGGCCTCCGCCCGCAACACACCCGAGGTCAGATGGGCCACGGCCAGCTCGTAGAGGGGAAGCGCACGTGCGCTCTCTCCGAGCTCGCGATGGATCTCGGCCGCGCGCAGCGCCGCTTCGCCGAAACGGTCGGGATGGGCGTCGCGCTCCTCGTCGGCGGTCGCGAGCACGGCCTCCCTCAGACGATCCCGGTGCGGCTCGGGTGCGCTCAGGCGCGCCGCGGCGCGCGCGAAGGCCCAGGTAGCCCGCAGACGTTCTTCGGGGGCGAGCCCGCTGGCGAGCAGGGGCTCCAAGCCCTCGGCGGCCCGTGTCCAGTGTCCCTCGTGCAGCTCGGCCTCTCCCTGCAACAGACGCCAGGCATCCGCGTGCTCGCCTCCTCGACGAACCCCCGCCGCCGCCGCGGTCCGCGCCAGGCCGACGTCGCCGAGCGCCAGTGCCGCCCGGGCGACGGGGAGCGCCAGGACCTCCCCGGCCCGCGTGCCGAACGACCGGGTGATCGAGCGATACACGTCGAGCGCGGCGTTCGGCAGGCCGAGCGCGGCATAGCATTCTCCGATCGCAAGGAAGGGGGCGGGTTCGCTGGCGATCCGGACCAGGGTCGACTGGTGTTTCCCGGTCCAATCTACCAGACGATCGCAGCGATCGCGGCTTCGGTTGCGTTCCACCGCCATGGCGAGCACCCGATCGACGTCGTCCACGAGGTGCGGTGCCAACGTCGGCGAGGGTGAGTCGTAGGCGAGTCGCGAGAGAAGCTCGAGGGCCTCGGGCACCCGCTCGGACTCGCGCAGGGCGTGGGCATGGACCCCGCGTGCGTAGAGGGAAAGGGCCCGACTCCGCGAACGACCGGCCTTTGCGAGCCGTTCCCAACGCTCGTCCGGCGGGCTCGAGTCGATGCCGAGGTCGATCATCCGGACGCCGACCAGGACCTCGATCGCCTCGTCCGGCGCCTCGGCGCGGAGCGGCACCAGGAGCTCCCGCCCCGCTTCCACGTCACCGCGCTCGACGAAGAAGTCGGCGAGCCGGACCGTGGCGAGCGCCTCGGAACGCGGATCGGGCTCCGTCTGCAGGAATCGCTGCACCCAGTTCGCCGCCGCCGCCAGATCGTCGTCGGCGCGTGCCGCCTCAGCGGCGCGCAGCGCCCAGCCGTCGATCGACGCACCGAACGCCGATGCGCGCACCAGCAACGTCTCGTACTCGTCCCGGGCGAGGGCGGGCTGCCCCTCGTCGAAACGGAGATCGGCAAGCCGCAGGCGCGCCGCAGCGACGGTGCGCGGCTTCGACGAATCGGCGAGCGAGCGGTAGGTGACCCGGGCCTGTTCGCGGTGACCCGAGAAGTAGAGCGACTCCGCCCGGTAGAAGTCGGCGCGCTCGGCCACCAGAGAGGGATCCGGCAGCTCGCGGATCATCCGAGTCGCGCGAAGCGCGTGGGCGGCGGCCTCGGGATACCTGCCCGACACGAGGTCGAGGCGAGCGCGCTCGACGTGCCCGCAGGCCTGGGCCGAGAGCGTCGGCGCGTCGGCGAGCGCGGCCGCCAGCTCGTCGCCCGACGCGCGCGTCCCCTCGGGACCGGCCTCCCGCGCGGCGAGCATCGCCCGCAACAGACGCAGCGCCCGCGGCTCCACCTCGACCCGGCCGAGCAGGGAGACCAGCGTCTCGGAGGCACGCGCGAGGTCTCCGTCCTTCGCGGCATCGATCACGGGATCGAGCTTCGCCGGCAGCGAGCCCCAGACGCAGATCGAAAAGGCGTCGAGCGGCGGCGTGGCGATCAGGCTCGGATCGAGCACCACGTAGGGGTTGGGACGCCCCGGCCGCGCGCCGCCGGCGAGCGGGTCGACCGGGATCTGGGCCGTGCCGTCGGGCGCGACCAACGCGGCCGCGAGCGTCGCAATCCCCGCCACGCTGCGCCGCAGGGCGCAACGCCTCAGTGTGCGTCGCGCAAACGGCAACGCTGGACTTCCTGGGTGAACCGGAAGATCGAGGCGCGGTCGCGCTCGGCGATCACCCGGAACTGCATCGCCACCTGCGCCCGATCTCCCGGAGCCGGGGCGGTCCTCACGACCCGCGCGATGGCGCGTACGCGCCGGGTGGGGACATCGGGCACCAGGCATTCGACGAGCACGTCCTCGTCGAGTCGGAAGCCCGCATCCGCGACCAGCCGGATTCCGTTGGCCGACAGATCCACGTCGACGGCATCGGTGCAGCCGATCGGAAGCGGATCGCGACCTTCCACCCGGGCGATCAACCAGTCGAGCTTTCGCTCGATGCGTTCGAGCCAGGTGGCGAGCGCCGGATCGCCCGTCCACACGGCGTCGCCAGGCGCGCCCTGCAGCTCGCGCTCGAGTCGCTCGATCTCGCGCGCGTCGATCCGCCGGCAGCGGATCGGGATCCGCACGAACACGCGGAACGAGGCGCGTCGATTGACGAGAATGGTCGACGCATCGAGCGCAGGGGTCCACCGCACATCTATGGTGGGGCGGGGGT
>CAYYUT010000253.1:0-5808 GCA_964474935.1 uncultured Spirochaetales bacterium | reverse complement strand
ATCGGTCCAGTAGTCGGCGCGGCACACCTGACCGTCGAAGAACGACGACACGACGGGGTTCTCGGGCCTCGAGACGCTCGAGGTGAGGGACTCATCCTCCAGGACTACGACCTCCCGCGTCGCGCTCGTTGCGTTCCCGCTGGAGTCCGTCGCCGTGTAGACGAGCGGGTAGCTGCCGGGCGCGGAGGTGTCGACGTCGCCTCGAGTCGCCACGACAACCTCACCGTCGACGTCGTCTATGGCCTCGGCCCCCCGATCCTCGAAGATGGATCCGTAGGCCACCTCGATGCGGGCGCGACCGTTGATCGTGACCACGGGCCCCGCCGTGTCCGCGCCGTTCCCCGGACCCTCGCCATTCTCGGGCGTACCGCCCGATCCGTCGCTGCCTCCGCAGCCCATCAGCTGCGCCGCGATCAACAGCGGCGCCCACCTCGTGAATCGTGTCGTCTCATCGTTCATCTCTTTCAACCTCCTCATCGACTCGGACGGATGCTTCGCTCCGTGCGCGTCGTCTGATGATGGAGCTAGCAGGTCGGTGCGTCGGCCGGGCCGGAGTGGGTATGAAGTGCGTCGAAGGCCGTACGAACGGTGCGTCAGCGCAGACGCGCTCTCAGGTCCGCCACCTTGGACCGCGAGACGGGGACCTCGAGGTCGACGTTCGCGAGCTTCACGAAGTAGCGGCGCGCCTGAAGGCTCAGCTCGGTGACCTCCTTGAGCGCGACGATGTAGCTGCGGTGAATGCGCATGAAGTCTGCGGTCGGGAGCTGCGTCTCGAGCTCGTCCAGCGTGGTGTCGGACACGATGGTGGACGTCCCGTGCACCTCGACGCCGAGTCGAGTGAGGTGCAGGCGCCGATAGCGACCGAGCCCCTCGACGAGGCTGACGTGTTCGAAGCTGAGCGCTCGAACGTCGCCCCCCTCGGCGATGACGAGCCCTTCGGAGCGTGCTTCGCGCTTCCATAGGACTCGCGCCACCACCTCCTCTTGGCGGAGGATCTTCTCGATGCAGCCCCGCAGGACGGAGGGCCGGACCGGCTTGAGCAGGTAGTCGATGGCGTGGGTGCCGAACGCCTCCAGCGCGTACTGATCGTACGCGGTCACGAAGACGAGCTGGTGGTGGAGATCGCTCGTTCGGGCGGCGACCTCGAGGCCGCTGACGCCCGGCATCTCGATGTCGAGGAAGACGAGGTCGGGCCGGTGATGCCGGAGCGCGGCGATGGCGCTCTGGCCATCCCGGACCTCGGCGACCACCTCGAGCTCGTCGAACTCGTCCAGCACCGCGCACAGGTTGGCGATGGCCGCGGGCTCATCGTCGATGATGACGACACGCTTCCTGACGCGGGTCTTCTCACTCACGACCGCACGTACTCCCGCGCGGGAAATCGGAGCTCGAAGCGACCACCGTCGGGTGTCGAGCGCAGGCCGTACTCCCATTGGAGGGTAGTGAAGCTCCAGCGTTCGCCGCAGGATGCGGAGCCCTTCCCCCTCGGAGACTCGACCGTCGTGGAAGGCGGGGCCCGTATCTTGGAAGACGATCGAGACCACCTTGCCCTGGAGCTCGCACGCGACGCGGATGTGGGCCTGACCGGGGTGGGGAGCGACCGCCCACTTCACCGTGTTCTCGACGATGGGCTGTAGGAGGAGGGACGGGATCTCGAGGGACGAAGTGACTGGGGCGATGTCCATGGAGAAGGTCAAGCGGTCTCTGAAGCGCTGCGCTTGGATCTGAAGGTAGAGGCGGACGAGCTCCAGCTCGTCTCCGACCGAGCTGAGGTTGCAGTCCGCCGCCTTGACGCTGCTGCGGAGCAGGTCTGCGAGGTCGAAGATGATCTCCTTGGCGTTGTCGGGATCCCGGGACACCTCGGACGCGACAAGGTGCAACGTGTTGAACAGGAAGTGGGGGTTGCTCCGCGAGCGCAGGACGTTGAGCTCCGCGTCCCGGAGCGCGACCGTCGTCGCGGCCCACCGCGCTTGCTGCCTCAGGATTCGGACCACGACGAGATAGGTCGCGAGCTGCAAGGACAGGACGATCCGGGGAGCGAAGACGAGCCTCGGCCGCGGAAGCGACGGAGGGATCTCGATGAAGGGCCCGAACAGGAGGCCCATGGAGGCGACGATGATGATGTGAACGAGCAGCTGCCGCCAGAAGGCGTCGTCGTCCAGGGCCCAGGGCCAAGCCGCCTTCAGCCCGCGCAGCAGAACGAGCGACGCTGCGAAGGTCGCCCACATGCGCATCCCCGCGTTCAGCGGGGCGCCGGGCCCCTCGACGCCGAGGTTGTGCAGGATGGATACGGCGAGGGTCGTGTTCAGCGCCGGGAAGACGAGGAGGAAGGCGATCGCCTGAAGGCGCCCGAACCGAACCGACCTCGACGCTGGACCCGCGGCCATCAACGACGCCCTCAGTCGCTCACAGAGATCCATGAATCGCCACCCTCGAGCATCTCCGCGATCCACGCGCGCACGGAGGTTCCACCCACGTCGCGCTCGAAGTCCCGGAGGAGGAAGGTGTGGCCGTCCCCCTCCGCGATGAAGCTCCGGAATCGGTCCGGATGCGCCTCTCGAAGCTCGGTCATGGCTTCGAGCAGCGCCGCCTCGAAGGCCGGGCCATCGATGGGTGAGCGATCGACGACTACGGCGTCTCGTTTCGTGCTCATGAACCCCATGCGGACGTTCGGATCTTCGGTCAGCTGGTAGGCGTGATAGTCCGTGAGGTGTCCGTCGTCGCCGATGCAGTGGCCGCAGCTGGCCGGGAAGAAGGCCTCGGCGTTCCAGTACGCGTTGAGGACCGCCTGGGTTCCAGGGGTCGAGATCCCCACCCCCGAGTCGTTGATGTGCTCGATCGGGATATCGGGGTAGAGCCTGCGCACCAAGGGCAAGGCCATGTGCGTACCGAAGCCCCCCGCGCTGTTGCCGGCCAGTAAGATCCGACGCGGCGTGGGATAGCGGTCCGCGATGACGTCCAGCCCGGCGGAGAGGTTCTGCAGGCCGCGGAACCGTCGGTCCTCCACCCCGTCGCCGTTGCTGTCAAGGTCTCGGTCTCCCGACCACAGCGAGCCGTCGCAGTACGGGAGGTAGCCCACATCGAAGTCGGCAGCGGGGTTCGCGGGATCGGCCGGGCTGAGCACCCCGAGTGCGGGCCCCCCCCCGCCCCGGCGGTCTCGACCGCGTCGCAGTTGGTTGGACCACACGCGCCCCCGCCCTGGAGGAAGATCATCAGGCTGTCGCCGCCGCCGTCCCGGGTCGCCATTCGGAACTCACTGCCCGTGAAGCACACGGGGCCACGATCTGCGGCCGAGAACGTGAACGTGTAGGAGGTGACGCCGCCCGCGCGCGCTTCGACGCTGTCCGGCGTGAAGCGGCCCAAGTACCGGTCAATGCCTTGGTCGTACAGTTCGCGGAAAGGTGGGCGTCCGTCCCCGCCCGAGTCGGAGGCCCCGCCCGAGTCCGCCCCGACATCGTGGACGATGTCAGTGGAGCCGGAGTCTTGCCTCTCGTCCGCGGCTCCGGAGCCGCAGTCTACCGATCCGTTCGCGAGCAAGGATAGCACGAGGGCTGCCGCCCCTCGCCTCGCCATGAGAAGCTTCGAACTGTCATTGTCGCCGGTCGTTCGCATGAACCTAGGCTAGGGAAGCAATGTCGGACGCGACAGACCTCAGCGCACGAGCGGTGCGATCCGCCGCTCGAGTTGATCGGTCGCCACGACCACGTTGGCGCCCACGGCCCGCGGGATCCGCCCGGTCACGCACCGAACAGCGCCTCCATCGGCGTCGGAGCTCCCGGCCACGACAAGGCGCGCTTCAGGTGCACGACCACCGGGCACTGACGATGAGGACTGAAGTCCCACCACTTGCCGAGTCGGACGGTGACGCTCCGTGACCCTGTGTGACGCTCACCGCGTCACAGCTATGGGTTCTCGCGCCCGACTCGGCGACAGTTACAGTGTTGGAATCATGGCGTAAGCGCCCGCCAGACCTCCTCCCTCAGATCTGTCGCCGTCTCGCTCTGCATGACGTTCTGCAACCGCTCTTTCTCCTTCACACGGTGGAAGTCGCTGGGTCGAATCCAGCTGTGCCCATACTATCGGCCGACGACACGAGCTGCGCAGTGCGCCGCTGGCGGAGGGGAGCCGCAAACTCCCCCCAACCTCGACGCGTCGAACCGCCGCACTCAGGCCCGCGCCGTCACCTTCGTGGCGGTCCGGGCGGTCTACGCCGCCGGCGTCACGAAGCTCCGCACCATCCTCAGGAGCATCGGTTTCCTCGGGCTCCACGACATCGGGCGCGGCAACCGTCTCGGGTGCCCGGTGACGTGGTCTCCCCTCGATCCGAAGCTCACCGACCACCGCCCCCGAACCACATCTCGACGCTTCGTCAGGGGGCGTGTCCTGGCGCTGACTTCGCTCGCCACCGGGCCGCCTCCTCCGGGCGCTTCCACACGTCGTACAGAAAGGCCACCCGTGCCGCGGCAAGGGTGAGGACCTCCTCGCGACGGCCGGATGGCACCGCGGTCTCGAGCGCCGCATAGGAATCGAGCAGCTCGCGCTCGGCCGCTGCGAAGCGCCGCAACCCGGCCTGCGCGTGCCCGAGCACGCTCCGGGCGTTGGCGGTCCGCCAGTGCTCGTCTCCGTGGACCTGAGCGCGCGCGGGGAAGGTGCCGCTGAGCAGGCGCTCCGCCTCCTCGAACCTCGAGGCCAGATTGAGGACGTCGCCCAGCTTCGTGGCCACGATCAAGGTGAAGGCGTCGTCCTCCCCCTGGGCCCGGGCCGAGCGCTCGAAGGCCTCCCGGAGGGTCGACTCGGCTTCCTCCAGCCGACCGAGCGCCCGCGCCGAGAGCCCGAGGTTCAGGAGCACGTTGAGGCTCTCGGGGTGGTCCGGGCCCACCGCCTTGGGGGCGATGCGCGCCAAGGCGCGAAGCTCCCGCGCCGCCTCTTCGTGCCGGCCCCGCTGCTGGAGCAAACGGGCGAGGTTGTTTCGGGTGGTGAGGGTGCGGAAGTGGCGCGCCCCCTGGACGCGCACCTGGGTCTCCAGCACCTCTCGGAGAGCGGCCTCGGCCTCCTCGAGGGCGCCCCGCTCGCCGAGCACGGTGGCCAGGCCGAACAGCAGCTCCAAGGTCCGGGGGTGCTCGTCGCCGAGCACCTTGCGATGCAGCGCCAAGGCGGTGCGGCACTGGGCCTCGGCGTCGGCGAGCTTGCCCTGCCGCCAGGAGAGCGACGCTCGCCGGTCCAGGAGGGCGAGCGTCACCGAGTGCTTGTCCCCCAACGCGCTCGAACTCGAGTGCAAGGCCTCCGCCAACAGCTGCTCCGCTTCGGAGAGTCGGCTCGCGTGCTGCAGAAAGACCAACAGCTGCTCCATCGACTCGAGGGTGCTCGGATGCGCGGGGCCGAGGACCGCTCGCTTCCCGTCGACCGCGGCTCGGAGGAACGGCTCGGCCTCGTCCCTGCGGCCCATGTCCAGCAGCGTGGCCCCGTAGGCGTGCAGCGACGCCAACGTCTCGGGGTGCTCGGGCCCAAGGATCTGGCGCCGCCCATCGAGCGCGGCCCGGACATGGGGCTCGGCCGCCTCGAGCTTGCCGCGCACCTTGAGCAGATGCCCCATCTCGGCCGCGGAGCGCAGCGTGTCCGGGTGCTCCTCTCCGAGGAGCCGGCGACGAATCTCCAGGGCCTCCGTCTGCGGGGCGACCGAGGGCTCGAGCAGGCCCACGTCGCGCATCTGAGAGGCGAGGGACTGAAGCAGGCGCGCCTTGACGAGGGGCTGGTCCGCGAACTGCTCCGACACCGCCTCGAGGTTCGCGGTGAAGATGTTGTCGGCGA
>CAYYUT010000252.1:0-5820 GCA_964474935.1 uncultured Spirochaetales bacterium | reverse complement strand
GAGGGGGCCTGGAACCAAGACGGCAAGGGCGAATCGATCTGGGACCGCTTCGCGCACACCCCCGGCCGGGTGAAGCGCGGCGACACCGGCGACGTGGCCTGCGACCACTACCACCGATATCGCGAGGACGTGGCCCTCGCCCGGGAGCTCGGGCTCGGGAGCTATCGCTTCTCGCTCGCCTGGCCGCGCATCCAGCCGGTGGGTCGGGGTGCGCCGAACCCGAAGGGGCTCGACTTCTACTCTCGCCTCGTGGACGAGCTGCTGCGGGCGGGGATCCGGCCGCTCGCGACCCTGTACCACTGGGATCTGCCCGCCGCGCTCGAGGATGCCGGCGGATGGCCCAACCGCGATCTCGCCGGACGCTTCAGCGACTACGCCGAGATCGTGGCGCGCGCGCTCGGCGACCGCGTGCGCGACTTCTGTCTCCTGAACGAGCCCAAGATCTTCACCGTCATGGGCTATCTGGTCGGGATCCACGCCCCGGGACGCCGCGACCGCGACGCGTTCCTGCGCGCGACCCACACCGTGAATCTGGCCCACGGCCAGGCCTTCCGTGCCATGAAGGCCCACGACGAGGGACTCCGCCTCGGAACGGCCTACAACCTCTCGCCGTGCGAGCCCGCGAGCGCCGACCCGGCCGACCGCGAGGCCTGCGAGCGATGGCACCGCTTCGTCAACTGCTGGTTCCTCGAGCCCACCCTGCGGGGTCGCTATCCCGAGGCATTCCGGAGCAACCTCGACCCGAAGCGACTGGGGGTGCGCGAGGGCGACCTCGAGATCGTGAAGGTGCCTCTCGACTTCGTGGGCGTGAACCTCTACACGCGCACCTTCGTGAAGGACGCGCCCGCCGACCCCGCGGTCGGCGCCCGGGCGGTGGGTCCGCCCGAGGACGTCGCCCAGGGACCGAAGACGGATTTCGGCTGGGAGGTCTGGCCCGGCGCTCTACGCCGCGCTCGTGCGCCTGTCGCGCGACTACGACCGGCCCGTGATCGAGATCACCGAGAACGGCTGCTCCTACGGGGACGCCCCCGGTGCCGACGGCGCGGTGCACGACGAACGACGCATCGCCTTCTACCGCGGCTTCCTCGAGGCGCTGTGGCGTGCGATCCAGGACGGTGCGGACGTGCGCGCCTATCACGCCTGGAGCCTGCTCGACAATTTCGAGTGGGGCGAGGGCTACGAGCAGCGCTTCGGTCTGATCCACGTCGACTACGAGAATGGTCAGACGCGCACGGTGAAGGACTCGGGTGCCTGGTACGGCGAGGTCGCCCGGACGGGCAGCCTCGAGGTCTGAGACCGCGCGTCAGGCCAGCGCGGCCAGGTGATCGCCCGGCACGAACCAGACCAGCCGACCCGCGCCGGGCCGCGGCTTGCCCCCGAACTCGAGACAGGCGCAGCCGGCGGTGCCGAGCGGGGTGCGGGGTCCGGCGATGCCGCAGGCCGCCAGGCTGACCCGCTCGCCCTGGGTCGGCTCGTGACCGACGAGGAGCAGACGGCCGCCTCCGGCCGTCAGGGCCGAGAGGATCTCGTCCGGATCGCCACCCGCGAGCAGCGGCCACGGCTCCGGGGGCGAGACCCCGAGGGTCTGGCTCACGATCGATGCGGTCTCGAGGGCCCGAGGCAGCGGGCTCGATCGCACTTCGTCCGGGGCGACGCCCTGCCGATGCAGACCTCGCGCCGCGGCCTCGACCTGCGCGCGCCCGACCCGGCTGAGACGCCGGGCGCGGTCGCCGTCGGCGCCGGCGGGCTCGGCGTCGCCGTGTCGCATCACGTAGAGTTGCACCCCGCGAGTCTAGCCGGGCCCGGCAGGAGAGATGCATGCAGGACCGACTCATCTTCCTGATCGGCGCGCCCCGCTCGGGCACCACCCTCCTCGCTCGCATGCTCGGTGCCCACTCCGCGATCCACGCTCCCGCGGAGCCCCATCTGATCACTCCTCTCGAGTCGCTCGGGTACTACGCGAGGGTGGAGCGCGCCGACTACGATCCGGTGATCAGCGAGCAGGCAATCCACGAGCTGGTCGAGAATCTGCCCCGCGGCGAAGAGGACTATCTCGAGGCGTTGCGGGCCTATACCGACCGGATCTACGGGAGCCTCCTCGCCACCACGGACCGTCCGCTGCTGCTCGACAAGACGCCGGCCTATGCCCTCTGCCTCGACTTCCTGGCGCGCCTGTACCCGAAGGCCCGCTATGTCGTCCTCACCCGTCATCCCCTGGCGATCTGGTCGTCCTACGTCCAGTCGTTCTTCGACGACGACCACGAGGCCGCGCTCGCCCACAACCCGATCCTGGCCCGATACGTCCCGGCGATCGCGCGTTTCCTGCGCGAATCGCCGGTGCCCCGGATCCATCTCGCCTACGAGGCCCTGGTCGCGGATCCCGCCCGGCACCTGGAGGAGATCTGTCGCTTCTGTGGGGTCGACTTCCAGCCCGGGATGGTCGACTACGGCGAGCAGGCGGGCGCGGGCCCGGCGCGTCGCCAGGGCCTCGGGGATCCGGTGACCGTGGGACGCGAGACACGGCCGACCACGGGATCGCTCGAGAAGTGGGCCGAGGCGCTGGCGAGCGATCCGGCCAAGCTCGCGCAGGCACGCCGTCTGATCGAAGGGCTGCTCGACGAAGACCTCGAGACCTGGGGCCATCCGCGGGCCGCGCTGGTCGCACGTCTCGACGCGATCACCCCGGCGGCTGTCGCCCGCCCGCGGCGGGCCTGGAATCGCTACGCGCTCCAACGGAGGCTCCTCGTCCAGCTGAGGAAGAACATCCATCGGAACGCCTTCGGGCGGCTGGTGCGCCGGGTGCGAACGGTCTGCGACGTCCTGCTTCGCTAAGCCGAGCCGCTAGACTCCCGACGTGACTTCCGGTGTTCGTCTGGCGCGCGTGTTCGGGATCCCGATCCTGCTGCATCCGACCTGGTTCGTGGTGTTCGCCCTCGTGGCCTACGTCGTGTGGACCCTGCTCGCTCGCGGTCAGGATCCGATGTCGGGAGGCCTCCGGCTCGCGATCTGCCTGGTGACCTCGGGGCTCTTCTTCGCCTCGATCCTGCTCCACGAGCTCGGTCATTCGCTCCTCGCCATGCGCCACTCGGTGAGCGTCCGCCAGATCACCCTGTTCTTCCTGGGCGGCGTGGCGGTGATGGAGAAGGAGCCCGAGAGCCCGCGGGCCGAGCTCGAGATCGCCATCGCCGGGCCGGTGGTGTCGGTCCTGCTCGGCCTCGGCTTCATCGCGCTCGGAGCCACCTTCGACGCCGGCTCGCCCGGCGCCCGTCTCTTCGGCTGGCTCGGACTCGTGAACCTCGCCGTGGCCCTCTTCAATCTGCTTCCCGGCTTCCCGATGGATGGCGGACGCGTACTGCGTGCCGCGGTGTGGGCGGCGACCGGCGATGCCACCCGGGCCACACGGGTGGCGGCGGGACTCGGCCAGCTGATGGCCTACGCGATGATCGCGGTGGGTGCGGTGATCGCACTCTCGGGGGCGCTCGACGGACTCTGGTTGGCATTGGTGGGCTGGCTCGTGCTCCAGGCCTCGGGCGCCACCCAGCGGCAGCTCGCCATGGACGTGTCCCTTCGCGGCCTGGCCGCGAGCGATGTCATGTCGCGCGACGTCGAGCGGGTCGAGGCCGCCACCAGCGTGGCGATCTTCGCGCGCGAGTTCCTGATGCGGGGAGAACGCTGGGCGCTGGTCGAGGACGACGGCCAGGCCATCGGGCTCGTCACACTCACCGACGTGAAGCGGATTCCCCAGGAGCGTTGGGAAGGCGTGCCGGTCCGCGAGATCGGGACGCCGATGACCGATGTCGTGACGGCGGCGCCCGAGACTCCCGTGTCGGAGATCCTCCGGGTGCTCATCGAGCGAGGCATGAACCAGATCCCGATCGTCGACGACGGCAACGTGCTCGGCGCCGTCACGCGCCAACACCTCGTCCAGGCGATGGAGATCCGGGGAGCCCACGCCTGAACGTGGCTCGGATTCGGCGCACTGCGAGAGTTTGGTATCCTCCGCGCATGATCCAGAGGCACCCCGACGCGCGCCGCCCCCGCTCGCTCCCGAGCCTCCGACCCACGCGACCCGCCGCCAGCGACCACGCCTTCCGTCCGGCTCAGCGGGTTCTCTCGACGTCCGCGGGCACCGCGACATCGACCGACGACAGGGTCTGGGTTCCGCCGCGTTTCGAGGTGATCGCACTCGACTGCGAGATCACCGCCTACGCGCCGGACGGGTCCGACCCGCTCTTCTAGGCCGATGTCGGATCGGCCGAGCACCCTCGTCGGGCGCTTCCTGCACGCGGTTCGAGACGCGCTGCGACGCTACTTCGTGGCGGGCATCCTATTCTTCGCCCCGATCGGCATCACGCTCTGGGCAATCGGCTGGATCATCCAGCGCCTCGACAACCTGATCCTCCCGAGTCTGCTCGAAGCGCTCGGCTATGGGGACGAGGAGTTCCGGATCCCGCTCGTGGGCGCGTTGTTCACGGTGCTCGTAATCCTCCTGATGGGCGTGATCGCCCGGCACGTCTTCCCGTTCGAGCTGACGCGGCGCTGGGAGGGCCTCCTCCGCTCGGTGCCCGTGGCGGGCAACATCTACCAGGCCGTGCGTCAGCTGTTCGAGGCGATCTTCCGATCGGACACCACCAGCCGGTTCCGTCGCGTGGTGCTGATCGAGTATCCCCGCAAGGGGCTCTACGCCCTCGCCTTCACCACCGGGCACGCGCGCGGACTGGTCCAGGACGCGACGCCCGAGTCCATGATCAACTGCTTCGTCCCGACCACGCCCAATCCGACGTCCGGCTTCTATCTCCTGGTCCCCGAGCAGGACGTGATCGAGGTGAACCTGACGGTCGAGGACGCCTTCAAGCTCGTGATGTCGGCGGGCCTGGTGGTGCCGGAAGGCGCCGATCGGGCGAGTGTCGATCCGGCGGTGTCGATGCCGGCACCCCAAGAGCCCTGAGGCGTTCTCCCGAGATGCCCCTCCGGTTGGCCGCTCTCGGGGCCCTCGTCGCCGCCGGGATCACGCTGTACGCCACCGGCGTGCACGCCATCCTGGCACCCGAACAGCTCCGGGAATCGATCCTCTCGCTGGGAGTCTGGGGGCCGGTGCTCTTCGTGGTGGGCTTCGCGGTGCTCGAGCCACTCCACGTTCCGGGCATCTTCTTCCTGCTCGCGGCTCCGCTGACCTGGCCGCTCCCCCAGGCCTTCCTGCTTTCGCTGGCCGGCGCCACCGGCGCGGGCATCTGCGGATTCGTGTTCGCGCGCTTCATCGGACGCGACTGGGCGCAGCGACACCTGCCCCAGCGGCTCCGGGCCTGGGACGATCGCCTCGCCACCCACGGATTCCGGAGCGGCGTCCTGCTCCGCCTGCTGCTCTTCCTGGCACCTCCGACGCACTGGCTGATCGGCCTCTCGAGCGTCCGCTTCGCGCCCGCCGTGGCGGGGACGGTGATCGGACTCGCGCCCGGGATCCTGCTGGTAACCTGGATCGGCGAGTCGCTCGTGACCTGGCTGGCGGCGCTCCCGGCGGCGGTGTGGGGCGTGGCGCTCGCCGCCGTGGTGACCCTGCTCGGCTGGCGTTCCCTCTCCGCCCGCGTCCGACCGGTTGGCTAGCCTGGACAGATGACCCGCGACGCCCGCGAGCACCCGGATCCCCCGGATCCCGAACAGCCGGACGAGCACGGGACCTCACGGCCCGACACCCCTCGCCCTCCGCCGGCCGCCACGCCCCTCGACCACCCCTACTTCCTGCCCGCGCTCTTCTTCGCCGGCACACTCTGGTTCGGGTACGACGTGCTCTTCGACCCCGAGGTGATGGCGGAGCACCCGTGG
>CAYYUT010000251.1:0-5836 GCA_964474935.1 uncultured Spirochaetales bacterium | reverse complement strand
GGCGTCCGATGCGGCAGTGGATGCTCCGCATCACCGCCTACGCGGAACGCCTGCTCGAAGACCTCGAGCCGCTCGATTGGCCCGAGAACATCAAGAAGATGCAGCGCGAGTGGATCGGGCGATCGGAGGGGGCTCGCATCCGATTCGAGGTGGCCGGACGAGCCGATCTCGGCATCGAGGTCTTCACCACGCGTCCCGATACCCTCTTCGGTGCGACCTACATGGTGCTCGCGCCCGAGCACCCGCTCGTCGAGCAGATCACCCCACCCGAGCGGCGCGAGGCCGTCCACGCGTACGTCGAGGCCACGGTCCGGAAGAGCGAGCGCTCGCGCACGGCCGCCGTTGGCGAGAAGACCGGGGTCCATACGGGCGCCCGGGCCGTCCATCCCGTGACGGGCGCATCCATCCCCATCTGGATCGCAGACTACGTGCTGGCGGGTTACGGAACCGGCGCAATCATGGCGGTTCCGGCGCACGACGAGCGCGACCACGAGTTCGCCCGACGCTTCGAGCTCCCCATCGTCGAGGTCGTGGCCGGCGGCGACGTCTCGGAGGCGGCCTTCGAGGGCGAGGGCCGCGCGGTGAACTCGGGCTTCCTCGACGGGCTGGCCACCCCGGATGCCAAGCAGCGGATGATCGAGTGGCTCGAAGGCGAGCGGCGCGGCGAGCGGGCCGTCTCCTACAAGTTGCGTGACTGGCTCTTCAGTCGGCAGCGCTACTGGGGCGAGCCCTTCCCGGTGATCCACCTGGAAGACGGGAGCACCCGGCTCGTTCCCGAGGACGACCTGCCGGTGGAGCTTCCCGAGCTCGAGGACTTCCGGCCCACCGGCGACGCCGAGTCGCCCCTCGGCCGGGTGAGCGACTGGATCGAGACCCTCGACCCCGAGACCGGCGCCGCCGCCCGCCGCGATCCGAACACGATGCCGCAATGGGCCGGGAGCTGCTGGTACTACCTGCGCTTCGCGGATCCCGACAACCACGAGGCGGCATGGTCGCGCGAGGCCGAACGCTACTGGCTCCCTGTGGACCTGTACGTGGGCGGGGCCGAGCACGCCGTGCTCCACCTGCTCTACGCGCGCTTCTGGCACAAGGTGCTGTACGACCTCGATCTGGTGCACACCCCCGAGCCCTTCCAACGTCTGCTCAACCCCGGAATGATCCTCGGGGCGAGCTACCGCTACTACGACGACCAGACGGGCGACGGCACGTCGGATGCACCCCGCGTGTTCGCGGCGAGCGAGGTCGAGACCGACGGCGAGACCGTGCGGGCGGTCGAGACTCGCGACGAGGTCCGCGCACGCTGGGTGAAGCGGGAGGAGGTGCGCTGGAGCCCCGACGGTCGGCCGATGCATCCCGACTTCGACGGCCTCGAGCTCGAGGAAGTCACCGAGAAGATGTCGAAGAGCCGCGGCAACGTGGTCAACCCCGACACCGTCATCGACGAGTACGGAGCCGACTCGCTCCGGCTCTACGAGATGTTCATGGGACCGCTCGAGAAGGGCGCGCCCTGGTCGACCGAGGGCATTCCGGGCGTCCACCGCTTCCTACAGCGCGCCTACCGCCTGGTCGTCGCCGAGGACTCCGACGACACCCTCGCGTTGGCAGCGGGCGCGGGAAGCGACGCGCAGTCCCGGCTCACGGCGCAGACCATCGCCGGGGTCGGGGACGACCTCGAGGGGCTGCGGCTCAACACGGCGATCTCGAAGCTGATGGTCTTCGTCCGCGACATCGCCCGCGACGAGCCGGCGCCGCGCGACGCCGTCGATGCCTTCGTGCGCCTTCTGGCGCCCTTCGCCCCGCACCTCGCGGAAGAGCTCTGGCGGCGGCTCGGGCACGAGGAGAGCGTCGCCTACGCCGCCTGGCCGGAGGCGGACCCGCGCCATCTCGTCGCCGACAGCGTGACGCTCGCCGTGCAGGTGAACGGCAAGCGGCGCGACGAGATCGTGGTGGCGGCCGATGCCGACGAGGACACGATCCGCGCGGCGGCGCTGGCCTCCGAGAAGGTCGCCAGACACCTGGAGGGCCGCGAGCCCCGGAAGGTGATCGTCGTTCCGGGCAGACTGGTCAACATCGTCGGCTGAGAGCCCTCAGCGGGGCCCTCGCGGAGGCGCCGGCGGCATCGGGCGTCGGTCGCCCCCGGCGCGGTCGCGCGCGTTCTTCACACCGAGTCCGATCCAGACCGCGAACGCGGCGAACGCCATGCCGTACCAGGTGGCCGCGTAGGCGAGATGGTCGACGGGACTCTCCGGCCGGGAGATGCCACCGAGCGGGGCGCTCTCGCCCGGGATCGCCTCGCGCTGGACGAGCGCGGGAGCCAACGGCACACCGAGCTGCGCTGCGAGCGCCGCCACGTAGCGCGGCTCACCCGGATCGAACCGGATCCAGGTGCGTCGTCGCGTGACGGGCTCGCTGTTGGCGGGCGGAAGCGGCATCGAGAAGACCAGCCCACGCAGCTCGACCGGATCGCCGAGACCGGTCTGGGCCAGGAACTCGGCCTGACGCCGGTAGGGGATCCAACCCCGATCGACGATCAGGGCCTGCCGTGGCTCGCTGCCCTCGAGCACCAGAGGCGTGAGCACCCGGGCGCCCTCTTCGAGCTCGCGGCGGATCCGTTCCACCAGGATCTGCTCGCCGTAGAGATATCGGCCGCGCACGACCGTGCGTCGCCCGGCGTGGCGCTCGGGAGCGGCCGCCACCTCCTGCCACGGCACCGGAGGCAGGTCGATGCGAGCGCTCCGCTCGGCCAGCCATTCCTGACGCCACGCGTGCCGGCGCATCTGCCAGGTGCCGAGCGACCCGAGGATCGCCACCGCCACGACCAGGGCGACGCTCGGGACGAGCCCGGGCGAGAATCGGCTCGCGCTCATCTGCGCGCGCCCAGGACCCGGACGAACGATCGCCCCGAGGCGCTGGTCACTAGACGGCGAGGTCGAAGAGCATCGCCAGGAAGAGCAGGAACAGATAGGAGAGCGATACCCGGAAGACGCGCTTCGCCGAAGCCTCGCTCCGCTCGCGAAGCAGTCGCACCGCGTGCCAGGCGAACCACGCGTCGAGCACGATGGCGAAGGCGGTGTACCACCAACCGAGCAGGCCGAGCGGTAGCGGGGCGAGAGTCACCGGAACCAGCGCCAGCGTGTACCAGAGCATGCGCCAGCGCGTGGCCTCGTCGCCCACCACGTTCGGCAGCATCGGGATGCCGGCGGCGGCGTAGTCCTGCTTCCGGAACAGCGCGATGGCCCAGACGTGGGGGGGCTGCCAGAGGAAGATGATCGCGAAAAGCACCCATCCGGCGCTCCCGACGTGCCCGTTGACCGCCGCGTCGGCGATCAGGGGCGCGGCCGCGCCGGCCGCGCCACCGAGGACCGCATTCCAGGACGAGCGCGGCTTCAGCCAGACCGTGTACACGAAGACGTAGAACAGGATGGTCGCTGCGCCGAGCGCCGCGGCGACGCCGCCGGCGGCCGCGTACAGGAGCACGATCGAGGCCACCGAGAGCAGGAGCCCGAAGGCCAACGCATGGCTCGCCGCGAGCCGGTCGGCGGGGAGCGGCCGCGAGCGCGTCCGCTCCATCAGGGCATCCCGGTCGCGTTCGACGTAGCAGTTCAGCGCGTTGGCCGCGCCCGCTGCGAGTGCGATCCCCACGAGCGTGGCCGCCGCGAAGAGCGGAGGCGGCCAACCTCCGTTCGCCAGCACCATGGCAGGGAAGCCCGTGAAGATGACGAGCAGCAGGATGCGCGGCTTCGTCAGCTCCAGGTAGCTCTGGACGTCGGCGTTCATAGGGTGGTGGCAGCCTTTCCGGCGCTACAACGGCCGGTGCATGGTGGCAGTGAGAAGCATCACCACCACCACCATGGCCGTCGCGAAGACCAGCGGGATCGCGAACACCCGCGTGTAGTAGGAGTCGTCGTAGCGGAGATGCATGTACCAGCCCACGACCAGCACGAACTTGGCCACCGACATCACCACCAGTGTCCAGAACAGGATCGCGCGGTTCTCGGGCGCCTCGAAGAAGGGCATGTAGTACGTGGCCACCTCGAGACCGGTGATGATCGCGAGCACCACGAGGATGAAGAAGTAGTCGCGGGCGGTGGCGTGGCTTCCGGAGTCGGACATGTCAGCTGGCCCTCTCGGCAGCGGGGACGAGGTTGATGAAGGTGAAGTTCACGATCCAGACGATGTCCACGATGTGCCAGTAGAGGCCGGCGATCTCCACGCGCAGCGCCTCGGACGGAGGCAGCGGCTTGCGCAGGTCCATCACGAAGATGGTCAGCAGCCACAGGACCCCGAACGCGACGTGGGTTCCGTGGAAGCCCGTCAGCACGAAGAAGGTCGAGCCGAAGAGGTTCTGCTCGAGCGTGAGACCCTTGTGATAGAACTCGGTGAATTCGTACGACTGGAAGCCCAGGAAGATCGCCCCCATCAGCGCCGTGAGGAAGATCCAGAGGCGCGCCCGGAAACGGTTGTTCGTCTGGAAGCCGTTCAGGGCCATCACCATGCAGAACGAGCTGAAGAGCAGCACGAAGGCGCTCGCGGAAGTCACCGGGATCGAGAGTACTCCGGGGACCTCGACGCCGTTGTTCACCCACGTCTCGTGCGGAAAGGGACCGACGAGGCTGGACCCACGGTAGGCCATGTAGACCGCGATCAGGCTACCGAAGAAGAAGCAGTCCGATCCGAGAAAGGTCCAGAACGCGACCTTCAGATGCGGCAGGCCCATGCTAGTCGGGGGATGCCCCCCGTGTTGTTCGGCGGCGGTGGCCGGTGCGGACACGGAGTCCTCCTACTCGAGAGGCTCGTGGAGCCAGGTGTAGAGAGCGAACATGAACACGCCGACCCCGACGAGCGCCACGGGGACCTGGCCGGCCGGCAACATGAAGGCCGTCCAGAAGATCAGGATCCCGAGCGCGGACAGCGCCGGCCAGTAGGTCGGATTCGGCATCTCGATGTGGGCATCGCGCCCGGGTTCGTTGGCCGGAGCGTCTCCGTACTTCTGGTCCCAGAGCGGTCGCGAGCTCGACACCTTGGGGATCCGGTCGAAGTCGTGCTCGGGCGGAGGCGAGCTGGTGGCCCACTCGAGCGTCGCGCCGTCCCACGGATCGGGGCCCGCGATGGGGCCCGAGCGCCGACTCTTGAGGAAGTTGGCCACGAAGACCAGCTGCGCCGCACCGAGACCGAAGGCCCCGAGCGAGGAAAGCAGGTTCCAGGTGTCCCAGCCGTCCGTGGTGAGATAGGTGAAGACACGCCGGGGCATTCCGTCGACGCCGAGGAAGTGCATCGGGAAGAAGGCCAGGTTCATGAAGATGAACGACAGCCAGAAATGCACCTTCCCGAGCCCCTCGTCCATCATCCGGCCCCAGATCTTCGGGAACCAGTAGTAGATGCCCGAGTAGAGCCCGAAGATGCTGCCTCCGAAGAGCACGTAGTGGATGTGGGCCACCACGAAGTACGAATCCTGGTGGTGGAGGTCGATGGGCGGCGACGCGTGCATCACGCCCGAGAGCCCGCCGATGACGAAGAGGCTCACGAACCCGACGGAGAAGAGCATTGGCGTGTTCAGGATCAGCTGTCCGCCCCACATCGTGGCGATCCAGTTGAAGATCTTCACCGCCGTGGGAATCGCGATCAGCATCGTCGTGACGGTGAAGGCGGAGTCCGCGATGGGCCCGAGCCCCGTCGTGAACATGTGATGGCTCCACACACCGAAGCCGAGCAGACCGATCACCATTCCCGAGAAGATCACGAAGGGCGCGCCGAAGAGCGGCTTGCGCGAGAAGGTGGGCAGCACCTCCGAGACGATGCCCATCGCCGGCAGGATCAGGATGTAGACCTCGGGATG
>CAYYUT010000250.1:0-5843 GCA_964474935.1 uncultured Spirochaetales bacterium | reverse complement strand
CAAGGAGGTCTTCTTCCACCGATCGGGCCTCGGCGGAAGCGACTACGACGCCCTCTCCGAAGGCGATACCGTCGAGTACGTGATCCAGGAGGGGCCCCGCGGTCCCCGGGCCGAGCACGTCCGGGCCGTCTCCGACAACGCAGCCTGACCCGTCCCACCCACCGTCGGCAGGCGGCGTCCGACCTCAGATCCGGTAGCGATGCACGATCGGCAGGCGGCGCCCGCTGCCGAATGCCTTCGGTGATGCGCGCAGGACGAGCGGCGACTGACGGCGCTTGTACTCGTTGCGATCGAGCCGACGGACGATGGCAGCGACGTCCTCGGCGTCGGCGCCGGGCGGCGGCGCGATGTTGGCGGCGGTTCGCGCACCCTCCACGGCCTGCTCGAGCACGGCGTCGAGCACCTCGTAGGCCGGCAGGTCGTCGGTATCGAGCTGATCGGGAGCCAGCTCGGCGGAGGGCGGCTTCTCGATGCTCCGCGCCGGGATGCGCCCGCCGTGTCGATTCGCGTGACGTGCGAGCGCGTAGACCTGGTGCATGTACACGTCACCGAGAACTGCGAGTCCGCCCACCGTGTCGCCATAGAGGGTGCAGTAGCCCACCGAGAGCTCGCTCTTGTTGCCGGTCGCGAGCACCAGGCGTCCCTCGGCGTTCGAGACCGCCATGAGCAGGGCCCCCCGGATCCGCGACTGGATGTTCTGCTGGGCGATCCCGTAGTCGTCGCGGTCACCGAACAGCTCGGCGAAGCTGCGTCGGTAGGCGTCGTACACCGGCCGGATGTCGGCGCGCCGGAGCTCGATTCCGAGATGACGGGCCACGGCTTCCGCATCCTCGACGCTGTGGCCCGAAGAGAAGGGCCCAGGCATCGCGATCCCGAGCACCTGATCGGGCCCCAGCGCTTCGACCGCGAGATGGGCCGTCACGGCGGAATCGATCCCACCCGAGAGGCCGACGACTGCGCCGGGAGGCAGCGCCTGCTTGCGGAAGTAGTCGCGGATACCGAGCACCAGGCCGGCCTCTAGCGGGGCCGGACCCGTCTTATCCTCTATCTCTTCGGGGGCGCGCCCCGGCCCGGGCGACTCGTGGTCTAAGACCTCGAGCGCCGCTTGGAAGAGCGGCATCGGGCAATGAATGCGTCCGCGCGCGTCGGCCACGAACGAGCCCCCGTCGAAGATCAGCTCGTCGTTGCCCCCGCCCTGGTTCACGAACACGATGGGCACCCCATGTCGCCCGGCCAGGGACGCGAGCATGCGGCGGCGTTCGAGCGGCTTGCCCACATGCCACGGTGACGCCGAGGCGTTGAGGATCAGGTCGGCCCCCCCGGCGGCCAGGTCGCCGACGGGATCTACCGGATAACCCATCACGTCGACCCACACGTCCTCGCACACGCTGAGGCCGACCCGAACACCCGAGGGCAGGGTCTCGACCGTCCGCGAGCGAGCGGGCGCGAAGTATCGATTCTCGTCGAAGACGTCGTAGGTCGGCAGATGGGTCTTGGCCTGGACGAGCACGCGTTCACCGCCCAGCAGGAGCAGGGCCGCGTTCACCAGGGCGCCTCCCGGCGCCCCGTCGTCGGCCGGGAGAACGGCGCCGAGAGCGATCCCGACGTCCCGGGAGGCGGGCAGGAGCCGGTCGAGCTCTTCGAGCTGGTCGCGAACGAAGGCGTCGCGCTCGAGCAGATCCATCGGCGGGTATCCCGTCAGGACCAGCTCGGGCATCACCACCAGGTCGGCGCCGGCTGCGCGCGCCTTCGACGCCGAGTCCTCCACGAGCTGCCGGTTGCCGGCGAGATCGCCGACGGTGGGGTTCACCTGGGCGAGTGCGATGCGCATTCCGGAATCGCGTCCTCCCGAGGACACCGTAGCATCCCGTCAGGCCGGCTCTCGGGACCCCACGACGTGGCGCGCCAGCCGATCGAGCCGGTCGAGCGCGTGTTCGAGCTGGCTCTCGAGGAACCCGGCGAGGCATGTCCCGATGCCGGGGACCGTGGGATCGAAGGCGAGGTGCCAACGCAGCCGCGTCCCGGCCCGATCGGGCCGCAGCTCGATCCGGCCGACCATGCGTCGCACCGGACCTCCGATCCGGTGCTGGTGCACGATCCAGGCTTCCCGCTTCCAGGAGACGATGCTCTGCTCGAAGACCACACCGCCACCGCGCAGCGTGAGTACGGCCCCAGGCCCGTTGGGATCGGGCGCGCCGGGACGGCGACGGACCACCTCGCGCACCGGAAGCCAGAGCGGCATCCGCTCGTAGTCGACCAGCTGATGGAACACCTGTCTGGGGCGCGCTGCGATCGTCCGCTCGACCTCGAGCAGGATCATGCGCGTTCGATCTGCAGGATCTCGTACCAACGGGTGCGCTGGGTCTGGCCACGCACGATCGCGTCGCGTGCGAACCGGAGCGGGAACCTCCCGCGTCGCGGGGTCACCAGGAAGGCATCCTCGGCTTCGTGGACGTCGGCGACGTCCTCCACCGTTTCGACGCCCGCCTCGGTCCACGCCACGAACGAGATCCGGGTGCGGGGACGCACTTCGAGCATCAGGCGGGTCCCGATCGCCCGTTCGAGGAGGGCCGCGACCTCGGGGGCGCAGCCCACCCACGAGAGCGAATCGTTGGGAGTGGGGAGGCGCGCGGCGCGGACGATCCGCATGACCTTGCCGACCCCGGACACCGCAGGAATCGTCAGCGCGGGGCCGAGCTCGGCGTAGTCCTCGATCCGATCGACGTCGAGGCGGGCGCGCTCGGGCCGAAAGGTCAGCTGGACCCCTTGGGTCTGCTGTGTTTGGATGAGCTCGACACCGACGAACTTCGTCGCGATCCGCCGAATCGAGGGCATCGGACGATTATAAGGACCGAACGGCGCAGCATGCGCGATTCCGTACGAACCCCGAACTCGCCGGCATCCGGGTTCCGGATCGGCATTCGACTCGATCCGCGGGGTGCGGGAGGCCACCGAGAGGGGCTCGGAGGCATCGACCCGGGACGGATGACCGCGCTGGCTGCCGCCTGTGAGGAGCAGGGGGTCGTCGCCATCTGGGTCGCGGAGCCCCCTGGCGCGACTCCGGCCGGCGTCTTCTTGGTCTGCGCGGCGATCGCCGCCAGCACCCGGACCGTCCGGATCGTGGCGGCGGCCGGCGACCCGTCGGGCCTGCATCCGGTGCGGCTCGCGGAAGACGTGGCCACGCTCGACGGCCTCTCGGCGGGCCGCATCGAGCTGGCCCTCGATGCGCCCGGCCCGGACGAGGGCGCGCGCCGCTGGCACGGCCTCCACGACCAGATCGAGCGCCTCGTCGACGCCTGGGGGCAGCCACCCTCTGGTGGCGTCGACGTGCGTCCGAAGCCCGTCCAACGGCCGCAGCCGCCCATCTGGATCCGGTGCGAAACGCCCGACCCCTGGCCGTCCGGACGCCGGTCTCGCGACGACACCTGGCTCCCCTCCGTCTGGCTCCACTCGCTCGAGACCGGTCTCCGCCTGGCCGGCGACGTCCCGGGTGGGGATCCGATCGACCGCTTCGCCCGGATGGCGTTCGAGCTTCCGATCGCCGAGATCGATCGGCTCGTCGCACGCATCCCATCCGAGGCCGCGAACCGCCCCCTCGACCTGATCCTGCCCGGAGATCCGGCCCGTCCGGAGCCCGCCATCGAGGCCTGTATCCGGCTCCGCCGGGGCTTCGCGTCGGCCCGTGCCGCCGTGGCTCCCGCGAGACCCTGAGCCCGCGAACACCGAGCACGGCGCAACCCATATAATGGTAGACCGCGAAAGGAATCCGCATGCCGATGCCTTCGTCCCGATCCGTCGCCTGGCTCTCGCTCGTCACCGCGTCGGCCGTCGGGTACTTCGTCGCGGGCCCGTTCGTCGACGACACGTTCATCGGGCTGGCGCCCTCGCACTTCCCGGCGGGCCCCTCCATCCAGGCGCTCGTCACCCTTCTCTTCCCCGAACTGGTGAGGACGGTGGGCGGTGCCGTGTGGGCGATCGGGCTGATCGTCCTGGTCGCGATCGGCGGCTTCGGACTGGTTCGCGCAGCACGCCGGCGCGAGGTCGACCCCGAGCGGCGTCGTTTCCTGACCGGCGCCGCCTCGGGCGCGGGCGTCGCGGCCGGCTCGGCCGTGCTCGCTGGAGGCCTGGCATTCGGGCGCGCCGCGTTCGGGATCGGAACCGAGGGCCGCGGGTGGTCACGGGTGGCAGGCGAGATCTTCGGTGGAGAGGTCACCAAGACCGATCCGAACCCGCGCAGTGCGTGGAAGGGCAGTCGCATCCGCGCGCACCGCCGGCTCGGACGCACCGGATTCGAGATCTCGGACGTGGTGCTCGGCACCTCGCGGATCAGCGGCGAGACGGGAGAGCAGATCGCCCGCCAGGTGCTCGAGCGCGGCGTCAACTACCTCGACACCGCACCCGACTACTCGGCACTCGGCAGCGAACAGGCGGTGGGACGCGCACTGGCATCGATCCGGCGCGATCAGGTGTTCGTGGCCACGAAGTTCTGTACGGCCCTGGGCCATCTGCCCGCAGGGAGCACCGTCGACGACTACGTGCGGGCCGTCGAGTCGAGCCTCGGTCGGCTCGCCACGGACTACGTCGACCTCGTCCACGTGCATTCGTGCGACGAACGCGGACGGTTGCTCGATCCCCACCTGCACGAGGCTTTCGACCGGCTGAAGCAGGCCGGCAAGGCACGCTTCCTCGGATTCTCGACCCACACCCCGCGGCTCGAAGCGGTGGTGGCGACCGCCATCGACTCGGGCCGCTTCGACGTCATGATGGTCGCCTACCATCACGGCATCTGGCCTCATCTGAGCGAGCTGATCGCGCGCGCGCGCCGCGAGCAGGACATGGGCGTAGTGGCGATGAAGACCCTCAAGGGCGCACGACACCACAAGCTGGCCGGCTTCCGCGAGGATGCCGACGCCTATTCCCAGGCGGCGCTCAAATGGGTTCTGTCGAACCAGGACGTCTCGGCGGCGATCATCTCGTTCTTCGAGTTCCAGCACGCCGATGAGTATCTGCACGCCTCGGGCCGCGCGCTGACCGACGCCGATCTCGCCGTCCTCCGACGCTACGACCAGCAGATCGCCGGCACCCACTGCGCGCCCCATTGCGGGGCCTGCCTCGATCACTGTCCGGACGGTCTACCGATCGCCGACGTGCTTCGTCACCGGATGTACTTCGAAGACTACGGCCAGGAGAAGGAAGCCATGCGTCTCTATGCGAGACTCGAGAAGAATGCGACGGCGTGCCTGTCCTGCAGCGCACCCTGCACGGGGTCGTGCCCGAACGGCATCGAGATCGGGCGGGCCATGCGGGACGCCCACCAGACCCTGAGCCTCGGATGAGGGCGACCCGCATCGTCGCGCTCCTCCTGACCGGCGCGCTGGCGCTGGGTCCGTCCGCGGGCCGGGCGGCCGACCCGGATGAGCCCGCCGCGAGACCGTCGCCCTCGAGCCGATCGATGGAGCCCTCCGAGACATCGACCGAGCCTTCCGGCGGATCGGTCGTGGACCCCGGTGCGGCCCCGGCCGCGGCAGCCGCGTCGCCCTGGCGGATCCCCGAGCCCGGAAGCTGCGCGCCGAGCGGCGGACTTCGCGGCGAGCCGGGCGCCGAGGACGCACCCCCGATCCGGTTCCGGACGGGCGACGTCCTCGACGCGTCGAAGCTGGCCCTGCTCGAGCAGGTGCTGCCCAAGGCGATCTGGGAGTACCGCGACCGCTTCTTCTTCGAGGGCATGCAGCTCGAGATCGGACCCTGCTTCCGCGACTACTCACCGCCCGGGTTCTACCAGGAGGCGAGCGATCGCTTCCGCGGCCAACCGCAGCTCACCGAGCAGGGCGGGCTCGAGAGCT
>CAYYUT010000249.1:0-5844 GCA_964474935.1 uncultured Spirochaetales bacterium | reverse complement strand
CGAAGTCGACGTACCGACCGTCGAGACGGCGGGTGACGATCGGGTCCGGGGCCAGACAGCGGATCTCGGGGGCGTTCGGCGCGTCGCCGTCGGCGTGGATCCAGCGGCCGTCGCCCCGTCGCGCGACGGGCCCGCGATCGCAGGCGCCGAGGCAGTACACGCCTCGCAGGCTCGCCCCCCGCGCGAGATCCTCCTCGCAGCGGGCGCCGCCCTCCAGTCGGCACGATGTGCCGCGACAGATCTGGATCGCGCCGGGCTCGGTGTAGAGGTCGTCGTAGAACCCGAGCACGCCGCGCAGGGTGGCGACGGGCAGACCGAGCGACTCCGCCAGCTCCGGGAGCTCCGACTCGCCGGGGCGTCCGTGCGCGGCGATGGCCTCCGCGAGGAGTGCCAGGGGGTCGTCGTCGCCGGAGCGTCGTTCTCTCGCGGACCGTCTTCGCCGCAGCGCCGTGATCATCTCCGCGCCTTCCTCCCGTCTCCCGCTGCCCTGCCGGCGCCGCAGCGGCCGAGCCGTGCGCCGCAGTTCACCGCCGGTGGCTCGACCGCTCGCGGCGATGAGGTGTCGTGTCCAGCGCCGGGCGCTCCACGGCGGAACTCGTCCCGGCGTCGAGGGCGCCCTCCGTCCCGCAGGCCGTGCACGCTCCTCCCCCGCGGTCGGAAGGCCTCAGCGCCGCACGACGAGGATCTCGACCCGGCCGGACGGGCCGACGGTCCAGGACGCGACCCAGCTGGTCAGCCCCACGATGAGCGCGGCCAGCAGGGCCGCGCCGAAACCCGCCAGCTCGAAGCCCCGAAGCAGCGACGCCACGAGGCCGAGCATCGCCGCGTTCACGACCCAGAGAAAGAGGCCGAGCGTCACGATCGTGATCGGGAGCGTCAGGACGACGAACAAGGGACGCACGAGCGCATTCACCACACCGAGCAGGATAGCGGCCGCCACCAGCGTTCCGATCCCGTCGATGCGGACGCCCGACACGATCTCCGCGGCCAGCCAGAGACCGAGTGCTGCGATGATCGAGCGGATCAGGAAGCCGGGCATCGTTCCCTTCCGAGGCGAGGGCGCACGTCCTGTCTCGCGTGGCTCGGACGCGGTTCGCGTGCCGCCGACCCGCTGTCGCCCCGTCGTCGTTCCAGTGCGCGCCGAGCGGCAACGGTCGTGCGAGCGACGCTCCGCCGGTTCCGGAAGCAGTTGCGGCAGGACGCCGGAGTGGTCATTGTTCGGCGAATCCAGGGGGACGTCAATCGCATGGCCAGCGAGTTCGGGTATCAGAAGATTCTGGTCGCGGTCGACTTCGCGGACGCGTCGACCACGGCGCTTCGACGCGCGATCCATCTCGCCGAGGTAGCCGGTGCGAAGCTCGAGGTCGTGTACGTCGTCCAGGACGTGAAGCCCGTCTTCCCCTTCTCGCAGCGGAATCGGGAGCTGGTCCGGGATCTCCGGAAGGAGCTGATCAGCGAGGCCGAGCAGCGACTCGAAGCCCTGGTCGAGTCGGCCTTCGCCAAGTCTGGTGGAAGCAAGAAGGCCGGAAGCGCGAGCGCCCGCAAGCCCGCGATCCACACGAAGGTGCTCGCGGGAACGCCCTCCGAGAAGGTGCTCGCCCACGCGTCGCGAACCAAGGCCGATCTGATCGTGCTCGGCAACCGCGGGCACAACTCGTGGCAGGAGCTGCTGATGGGCTCGACCGCCGAACGCATCTTGTTCCGCTCCCAGGTCCCCGTGCTGATGGTGCCCGTCCCCGGCCACCACCGGGGTCGCAAGACCCGCAAACGCTAGCGGGACGGCGCCGCCCGGCCCCGCGCCACGAGGATGCGACCCACGGCTCGGACCGTGTGGGCTCTTCGGCGCGTCGCGTGGTCTCCTGGCAAGCTCCGTCTCCTGGCGAACTCCTCGTGGGCGCCGGGAGGCGGATGCAGGCAGGTGCCACCCACGGGGCGTGGTGCTAGCCTCGCCGCGACTCCGAGCACGTCGGATCCAGGTGCGCTCCAGTGAGCGGGCCGAACCGGCGCACGCGCCGATTCCTCGTGGACGACCGCGGGAGGAGTGCTCGCGCAGACGGACGTCACCAGGGTCGTCCAGCGCGCGCGAGTTCGCCTTCCGGGGCGCGCAAGCCAGCTCGGCGACCCACGGTGGTCGAGCATCCACCGATCGATCGCAGGGAGGTCGAAGACTTGGCGAGAGACGATCTGATCCAGGCCACCGGCACCGTCGACAAGATCATGGGTGGCGGCCGCTATCAGATCACCCTCGAGACCGGCCAGACCGTGACGGCACAGCTCTCCGGCCGGATGCGCCGCTTCCGCATCCGGGTGATTCCGGGCGACAAGGTCCAGATCGGTCTGTCTCCCTACGATCCCACCCACGGCTTCATCACGTTCCGTCTCCGCGAAGGTCAGCAGAGGTAGCGTTGGGCTCGCGGCCATCGCAGGCAGCTCGCTGGCGCCTGCGAGCCCTGGCCTGGCGCGACGGACGCCGCCTTGCCCGCATCGCCCGCCGCTTCCCGGGCCTCGACGTCGATCCCAGCGCCACCACGAACCTGTGCATGGCCGAGTATCGCCTCGGCGAGGGCGCGCACCTCCGGATCGGACCCGGTGTCACGACCGAACGTCGTCCCGGGGCGCTCCGTTTCCTGCTCGAAGCGGGGGCTCGGGTCGAGATCGGCGAGCGGACCTGGCTCCGCACCGATCTGGGCCCGATCGTGATCGCAGCGTTCGAAGGGGCCGAGCTGCGTCTGGGACCCGACTGCTTCCTGAACGGGGCCCACCTGAGCGCCAAGTGTCGCCTCGTCCTCGGACGGCGGGTCTGGGTCGGACCCGGGAGTCGGGTGTTCGACTCGGACCAGCACGATCTCGACGCCGATCGTCTCGAGCGGCGCGAACCCTTGCAGCTCGACGATCACGTCTGGGTGGCCTCCGATGCGACGGTGCTCCGGGGCGCTTCGATCGGGGCGCACAGCATCGTCGGTGCCGGGTCGGTGGTGACGAAGCCGGTCCCCCCCCACACGATCGTCGCCGGTACGCCCGCCCGGCCCGTGGGCTCGGTCGGCGATCGGAGCCAGGCGCCCTAGGCCGGCGGAACCACGGACGCTGTCCGCCCGGCGACCGCGGCCCGGCTGCTATGGTCGGCGCCGATGGGTGTCCGCGTCGCGATCTTCGGTCAGGGTCCGTTCGGGAAGGACGTGATGGAGCGCCTGATCGCCGCCGGCCACACACCGGCCGCGGTCTACGTGCCCCCGCTCTCCCGGCCCGACCCCCTGGCCGACGAGGCCGATGCCCAGGGCATTCCGGTCTGCCGCCACAAGAGCTTCCGCCGCAAGGGCGAGCCCATCGCAGAGCGCCTCGAGGAGTACCAGAGGCTCGACGTGGCCCTGAACGTGCTCCCCTTCACCACGGTGATCCTGCCCGAGGTGATCGTCGACGCGCCGCGCCTCGGCTCGCTCTGTTTCCACCCCTCGCTCCTTCCGAAGTTCCGGGGAGGAACGGCCATCCCGTGGCAGATCATCCTCGGGGAGCGCGAGTCGGGTGTCAGCGTCTTTCGCCCCGACGCCGGCGTCGACACCGGTCCGATCGTGGCGCAGCGGGGAGGCGTCGCGATCGAGCCCACCGACACGGCGGCAAGTCTCTACTTCCAGAAGCTCTATCCGCTCGGGCTCGAGGTAATGGACGAGGCGGTCGCCCGCGTGGTGGAGGGCAGCGCCGACCCGACGCCCCAGGACGAGTCGCAGGCGTCGTTCCAGCCCCGGGTCGACGACGAGGTGGCGCGCATCGACTGGTCGAAGCCCGCCGAGGAGCTCGACCGTCTGGTGCGCGGATGCGATCCCCAGCCAGGGGCCCACGCCCGCTGGCGGGGCGAGACGGTCCGGCTGTTCGGGGCCCGCCGGCTCGCCGCGACGGACCGCGAGGCGTCGCCGGGCCAGGTCGTCGCGATCGAGGACGGTCGGCTCGTGGTGGCCGCCCATGGTGGACGCCTGGCATTCGGCAAGCTCCGCGTGGCCGGAGGGGCGAAGGTTCCGGCCGCGGAAGCCGGCGTGCCGGTCGGCGACCGGCTCGAGTAGCAGGGCCGCCGCCGTGGATTCCGCCATCGATCGACGCCGTTTCCTCGGAGGTCTCGCTGCCACCCTCGGCGGCTTGGGCGGCCTCGGTTGGCTCGGCTGCGGGGTCGACGAGGCCGAGTACACCGAGGCCGATCGCGCCCGCCTCGCACGGCAGATGGAACGCGAGGCCGCGTCGGCGGGCCAGGGCGCCTTCGGTAAGCTGCGGTTCCGGGGCTACCGGGGCCTGGCCGAGCTGCCCTGGTTCGAGCTCGCTGGCGACGGCCGGCTGCGTACCGCGGTCGAGCTGCCCGGCATCGTCGACGTGCACACCCACTTGGGGATGTCGCTCTTCCTGGCGCCCGAGATCGAGCAGACCCGTCGCACCGAGCGGGTCCGTCACATCCTCGACTGCGACCACCCGGAGCAGCCCTGCGACCTCGATCTCGACGTCTACATGAACTCGAACTTCACGGAGGCGTCGTCCTCGTCGCGCACGCGAGAGCTGCTCGGTCAGTTCCTCTTCGGAAGCCCCATGGCCGAGACCCAGACGGCGGCGAACCTCGTGGCCGAGATGGACGACATCGGGGTCACGAACGCCGTGGTGCTGCCCATCGACTTCGGGGTGTTCGGGGCCCGCGACCAGAGCGAGCGCTGGATCTCGGCGATCGAGGCGGGTGGCTTCGGGAAGCGGCTCGTGCCGTTCTGCTCGGTCCATCCGCGCGACCCGGATCGGCTCGAGCGGCTCCGGGCCTATGCGGCGCGCGGTGCGCGCGGCGTCAAGCTCCACCCCGAGATGCAGCGGTTCTTCCCGGACGATCCAGGGGCCATGGACATCTATGCCGAGTGCGAACGGCTCGGCCTGGTCGTCCTGTTCCATGCGGGTCGCTCGGGGATCGAGCCCGAGTTCATGCGCCCCTACGCGCTGATCCGGCGCTACGTCCCAGCCGTCGCCGAGTTCCCGCGCGTCTCGTTCATCTTCGGTCACGGCGGAGCCCGCGACCTCGAGCGGGCCATTGCGGTGGCCCGGGAGCACCGGAACGTGTGGCTCGGCTGCTCGTCGCTCGGGGTGTCCCAACTCGCCGAGGCCCTCGCTGCGCTCGGCCCCGAGCGTCTGGTCTTCGGGAGCGACTGGCCCTTCTACCACCTGGCGTCGACGCTCGCGAAGCTCCTGGTGATCACCGAGGGCGACCCGGCGGCAAGGACGCCCATTCTGAGAGCCAACGCGGCGGGGCTCCTCGGGATCGGTTGAGGCCCGGGGTCGCGGGCTTGTCCCCCGCGGGGGCAGTCCCCCTCGTGGCGTCCGCGGCAGGACTCACTAAACTGCGCGCCGAATCGCCCCGGTCTCCCGGTATGCGGTCCGTTCCCGGTCCCTCGTCCGTCCGTCTGCCTTCGCATTCCGTGGATCAGCACACCGCCCGGTCGTTCTCGGGCGGAAGCGAAGACCCGGGACGTCGGTTGCGGTGACACCCAGGGCCGGTTCGAGGCCACGCACAGCCCGAGATGCGGGGCGGCCCAGAGCGACGATCCACCGTGGTCGCAGTCGCGGTCTTGCGGTCTCGGACTCGGTGCGAAGCTCGAGACGGACTCCGCCCGGGTCGATCGGACGAACGGTCGAACCGGTCGAACAGATCCAACGGGTCGAACAGGTCGAACAAGTCGGGCAGGCGAGCAGCAGGAAATCACGCAGAACCCCAGACCGGGAATCCCCGGCCGGCCGGCGGCAGACGCCTCTGCCCCTGACCGGATCGGTCCCGGAAGCCACGACAGAAGTCGGGGATCCAACATGGCCACGGAAATCGAACGCATCCGAAAC
>CAYYUT010000248.1:0-5854 GCA_964474935.1 uncultured Spirochaetales bacterium | reverse complement strand
CGGCTCGTTCTACGGCTGGCGGCGATCCTTCGGATAGTCCTTTCGGAGCGGGTGCCGCTGGATCTCCTCGTTGAGCAGTATGCGTCGGAGATCGTGGTGGCCGGTGAAGCGTATGCCATAGAGATCCCAGACCTCGCGCTCCATCCAATTGGCGGAGGGCCAGAGATTGAGCAGCGTGGCGATCTCGGGCGCCTCCTCGGGCACCCGGGCCTTCACGCGCAGACGGTGGCGCTCTCCCACCGAGAACAGGTGGTAGACCATCTCGAAGCGTGGCTCCTCGCCGAGGAAGTCCACGCACGTCACGTCGGTGAGCATGTCGAAATCACAGGCGGGATCGTCGCGCAGGAAGCGCATCACGCTCTCGAGGCTGGACGCGTCCACCAGGGCCGTGGCATCGCCGTGCTCGGCGTGGGTGCCTCGGATGTCGCCGGAGAACTGGTCGAGCAGACGGCGCAGGACGGCCGACCCGTGGTCCTCCATCAACCCTCCTCGCGGGTGTCGTCGGCCGAGGGCTCGGCCGGCGCCGGGGCGACCCGAGGCGTCGCGACGACGTGCTCGCGATCGTACTCGCCCCGCAGGAATTCGAGGCGCCGCTTGAGCAGCGTGTCCGGAACCAGTAGGTCGGGCTTCTTGAAGACCATCGATTCGCGATCGAAGCTCGCGATTTCGACCTCGCGGCTCATCACGATCGCCTCTTCCGGACAGGCCTCCTCGCACAGGCCGCAGAACATGCAGCGCGACATGTCGATGTCGAACGCGACCGGATAGCGCTCGATCCCGGCCCCCTCGAGCTCGCCGGGCACGATGCTGATGCAGTCGGTGGGACAGGCGAATTCACACAGGCCACAGGCCACACACTTGGGTTGGCCGTTGTCGAGCTGCACGAGCACCGGCATTCCGCGGAAGGCGTCGGGATAGTCGACGGTCTCCTCGGGGAACTGGACCACCACGGCGGTGCTCTTGCCGGTGATGAATCCGCGCAGATTCCGGAAGAAGTGACGGCTGGTGACGGCCATCCCCTTCAGGATCATCGGGATGTAGAGACGCTCGAGCCAGCCGAGCTTCTCGTGGCGCTTGACGGTGACGACGCGGGCGGGCATGGCGGGAAGATAGCGGCCAGCGTCGCGATTTCACGACGCTTTCTTGCCGGGGTCGGCCTTCGCGAAGAAGCCCCGCGCGAAGCGCCGGGCCACCGTGCTCCGGGCCCGCCGGGCCAGGGCCGGCGCCTCGCCGACCGGCGTCGCGAGCTCGGCGGCGAGCGACGTCATTGCGACCCGGTGCAGGCCGCAGGGCACGATCCCGCTGAACCCCCGGAGGTCGTTCACGACGTTGAGGGCGAACCCATGCCAGCTGATCCAGCCCCGGAGGCCGACTCCGACCGACGCGATCTTGCGCGGCGGGGCGGACTCCATGGTCGGCCGAGAGCCGGGAGCCGCCGCCACGAAGACCCCGGTCCAACCCGGCCGGGTCTGCGCGCTCAACCCGAGCTCGCCGAGCGCCTCGACGAGGCACGACTCGATTCGCCGCAGATGGACATGCACGTCGCGGCGCCCACGGGCCGCCAGGTCGGCGATCAGATAGCCGACGAGCTGGCCCGGCTCGTGGCAGGTGACGTCTCCCCCCCGCGCCACTTCGTGCACGGCGATGCCACGGCGCTCGAGCTCGGCCCGAGGCGTGAGCAGATGCGAGGGATCGGTGCGCCGCCCGAGGGTCACAACCCGGGGATGCTCGAGCAGGAGGAGCACATCGCCGGATGCGCCGCGGCGGCGCGCCTCGATCCGCTCCTGCTGCAGGCGGAGCGCGTCCACGTAGTCGACCTCACCGAGCCACTCGACGTCGAGGGCCGGGTTCGGCAGGTCGGGCGGCGCCGCAGCGGGGGCCGCCCCGGCGGTCGACGTCTCCGCAGCGCTCGGAGCCCACCCATCTTCGACGGTGGCTCCCGCGGGCGGTGCCACGACTAGAGGTCGAACTCGGCTTCCTCGAGGAGCTCTTTCACCCGATACAGGAAGCCATTGGCCGGGGCGCCGTCGACCGCGCGGTGATCGTACGACAGCGCCATGTGCATCATCGGCCGGATGACGATCGCGTCCTCACCGTCGAGGCTTCGCACCACGGGCCGCTTGGTGATCTCGCCCATCCGCAGGATTCCGACCTGGGGCTGGTTGATGATCGCGAAGCCGTAGAGGTTCCCGGTGCGACCCGGATTCGAGATCGTGAAGGTGCCGCCCTTGAGCTCGTCGGGCGAGAGCTTCCGGTTCCGGGCCCGTTGGGAGAGGTCTTCGATCGTGTCGGCGATGCCCGTGAGCGAGAGCCGATCGGCATGGCGCACCACTGGGACGACGAGGCCCTTGGGCGTCTCGACCGCAATCCCGACGTGGAGCGCCTTCTTCTCGACGATCGCCTCCTCGACGACCGACGCATTCAGCCGTGGGAACTCGCGGAGCGCGCGCACCGTGGCCTGCACGATGAAGGGCAGGAAGGTGAGCGAGAAGCCGTGGGTCTCCTGGAAGCTCCGCTTGTGGGCGTCGCGCGCACGGAACACGCCCGACATGTCGATCTCGGCCACCGTTCCGACGTGGGGGCTCGTCTGCTTCGAGAGCACCATGTGCTCGGCGACGATCTTGCGGAGCGGGGTCATCGGGATCACCCGATCCCCCTCTTCGAGCTCGTAGACCATGTAGGGCGGGAGCGACCCGGGCGCGCGCGCCGCCGGCGGCGCGGGCGCAGGTCGGCTGGCGGGCGGGTGCGATCGGGCGGGCTCGGGCGAAGGCTCTCGGTCTGCCAGACGCTCGCTCGCGGTGCGCCGCCCCGCGACGTCGTGCTTCATCACCCGCCCCGAGGGTCCCGAGCCTTCGACGCCCGCCAGATCGATGCCGCGCTCGGCGGCCATCCGCTCGGCCACCGGGGTGGCGCGTGGCGCCCCCCGCCCGCCATCGGACGCGGGTGTGGGGCTCGGCATGGTGCGGGCCTCGGCGGCCTCGCGACTCTGCGCAGCCGGCTCCGCGGGACGGGACGCGGGCGACGGGGCCTCGGCACTCGCCCCTTCGGAGATCCGCGCGAGCTCGGTCCCGACCGTGACGACCTCACCCTCGGGCACCAGGATCTTCTCGACGACGCCCGCCACGGGCGACGGCAGCTCCGCATCCGCCTTGTCGGTCGTCACCTCGACGAGGGGCTGATCGACCGTGACCGGATCCCCCTCCTTCACGAGCCATTGCCCGATCGTGGCCTCCACCACGCTCTCGCCCAGCTGGGGCAGCTCCACATTCGTCGCCATGAAGTTCGCCTCGTTAGAAGTTGATGCTGTGGCCCTCGGCGGCGAGCGCCGCTTCGAGGATCGCCTCCGAGAGGGTGGGATGGGCGTGGGTCGTGTGGGCCAGCTCGGCCGTGGTGGCCTCGAGGGTCATTCCGAGACCGATCTCGGCGATGAGCTCGGTGGCGCCGTACCCCACCACGTGGGCCCCCACGATCTCGCCGTAGTGCGGCTCGGCCAGGATCTTCGCGAAGCCGGCCGTGTGCCCAGACGCCACGGCCTTCCCCGAGGCGGTGAACGGGAATTTCCCGACCCGGAGATCGTCCCCGTAGGTCTCCCGGGCGCGCTCCTCGGTGAGCCCGATCCAGGCCACCTGAGGCTGCGCGTAGATGCAGGCCGGGATCTTGAGAGGATCGAGAGGGTGGCGCTTCTCGCCGGCGAGGAACTCCATCGCGGCGACGCCCTCCTCCGACGCCTTGTGGGCGAGGAGTGCCCCCCCGGTGACGTCACCGATCGCGAGCACGCCGACGATCGAAGTGCGGCCCCGCTCGTCCACCTGGACGAACCCCCGGCGATCGGTCTCGACGCCCAGCTCCTCGAGGCCGAGGTCGGCCGAGAGCGGTCGACGTCCGATCGCGACGAGCACCTGGTCGGCCTCGAGCTCCTCGGACCGGTCTTCGTGCTGCACCTGGACCCGGACGTCGCCGTTGGTTCGCTTGATGCTCTCGAAACGCGTGCCGAGACGGACCTCGATGCCCTTGCGCCGGAACTCGCGTTGCACGGTGCCGGCCAGCTCGCGATCGGCCCCGGGCAACATCTGGTCGGCCATCTCGATCACGGTGACCCGCGCCCCGTACATGGCGTAGATGTACGCGAACTCGAGCCCGACGGCGCCGGCGCCGATCACGACCAGACGGTTGGGGACGATGCGCGACTCGAGCGCCTGCCGCGACGTCAGCACGCGATGGCCGTCGATCTCGACCCCGGGCGGCACGAACTCGGTGGAGCCGCTCGCCACGACGACATGCTGGGCGACGACCTCGCGCGGCTCGGCGCCCGACACGACGACCGTGTTCGGTGCGGCCAGCCGGCCGCGGCCGGGGACGAAGTCGATCTGGTTCTTGCGGAGTAGCGAGGCGACGCCCTTCGCGAGGCGGTCGGCGCACTTGCGGCTGTGATCGATCACCTTGCCGTAGTCGAGCGTGATGCCCTGGGCGTCGACGCCGAACATGTCACCGTGGCGCCGCAGCGACTCGACGAGCTCGGCCCCGGTGAGCAGCGCCTTCGACGGGATGCAGCCCCAATTCAGGCAGACGCCGCCAGGCTTGTCCTCTTCCACCACCGCGACGCGCATTCCGAGCTGCGCTGCGCGGATCGCGGCCACGTAGCCCCCGGGGCCCGAGCCGATCACCGCGACGTCGTATCGATCCGTGCTCGAGGAGCTCACGCGAGTGCTCTCTGACCGTCTCTCGTGGGATGAGACACGGGCCGCCTAGGCGACCGGCTTCTCGACCTGGGCGAGCTCGAGCTCGTGGATGTCGCGATGACGTCCGTGGCTCGGGATCTTCTCGAGCTGCACCCGTTCCTGCAGCTTCATGAGCCCGTCGAGCACCGCTTCGGGCCGAGGCGGACAGCCTGGGATGTAGACGTCCACCGGAACGATCGTGTCGATGCCCTGGACGGTGGCGTAGTTGTTGTAGGGCCCCCCCGAGCTGGTGCAGGCGCCGAAGGCGATCACCCATTTGGGCTCGGCCATCTGGTCGTAGACCTTGCGGAGGATCGGAGCCTGGCGGTGGCTGATCGTTCCGACCACCCACAGAAGGTCGGACTGGCGGGGCGAGAACCGCGGCAGCGCGCAGCCGAAGCGATCGATGTCGTAGCGCGGCCCGGAGACCGACATGAATTCCATGCCACAGCATGCCGTCACGAACGGGTACATGAACATCGAGTACTTGCGACTCCAGTTGAGTACTGCGTCTAGGCGCGTCGTCTGGAACGAGTCACCACCCTGGCGGAGGAACTCGGTCGCTTGCTGCTTGCGGGATGCCGTACGGTCGATTTCGGCCACGAGACGTCGGACCTCCTGTCTGCGACAGGATAGCCACTCTGGTCGGCTTCGCCTTCCGCTCTGATATGCTCGCGTCCATGGCAGGTCTCGACGAGCAGGGCGAAGGCGTGGCGTCGTTCGGGGGCGCGCGCCGGCTGGTACGCACCCCTCGGGCACGACGGGCCGCCGGTGTGACGGCTGCCTGGAGCGTCCACGTCTTCACCGCCAGCGGCGCGGTGATCGGCATGCTCGCCCTGCTCGCCATCGGTGCCGGCGAGCTCGCGCGGGCCGCCCTCCTGATGCTGATCGCCCTGGCCATCGACTCGGTGGACGGCACGCTCGCGCGCCGCGCCCGGGTCGCCGAGCGGGTGCCGCGGGTGGAGGGCCGCCGCCTCGACGACATCGTCGACTACCTGAACTTCGTGGTCGTGCCGGCCGTGTTCATGGTCGGAGCGGGCCTGCTCCCGTCCTGGCCCTGGGCCGCGGCACCGGTCCTGGCGAGCGCCTACGGATTCTCGCAGGAGAACGCCAAGACGGCCGATCACTTCTTCCTC
>CAYYUT010000247.1:0-5866 GCA_964474935.1 uncultured Spirochaetales bacterium | reverse complement strand
GGTTCATCCCGTCCTACAATCTGCAGGCCGCGGTAGCGGCGGTCGGCGTCGAGCGGCTGCGGCAGATCGACCCGCCGGTACGCCTCGGGCGGGATCCGTAGCGACCGGTTCCAGGAATGCGGTGTCCATCCTCGAGCTCGGCTCGCCCGTCTCCGAGCGCGGCGAAGACACAGCTGCGGGCTGCCGGCGAGGCGCGCGACCGAGGCACGGCACCGCGACGCCGCAGGGAACGGAACGCGGCCAGCGGCGCACCGAAGGGTCCGAATGCAGGCGAACGCCCGGGGCAGCCCGCTAGGGCACCGACTCCCCCGCCGAGGCCGACCAGAGGGCGAACCAATCCTGCAGCTCGAGATCGACCGCATGGGCGCCCGCGGCCGCCTCGATCCGCTCCGGGCGATTCGTACCGAGCACCACCACCATGCGCGAGGGGTGTCGCAGGAGCCAGGCGTAGAGCACCTGGTCGACCCCTGCGGCGTACTTCTCGGCCAGCGCCTCGAGGGTCGACCGCACCCGGCGGGCCGCCTCGTCTTCCCCCTGAAAGATCCGGCCTCCGGCGGTCGGCGACCAGGCCATCGGCGCGATGCGGCGCTCGATGCACTGGTCGAGCGTTCCGTCGAGGAAGGCATCGAGGCGGAGCAGATGGATCTCGACCTGGTTCGTGACGAGCGGGAAGTCGAGCCTGCTCTGGAGCATCGAGAGCTGGCCGGGCGTGAAGTTAGACACACCAAAGTGTCGCACGCTGCCCTCGGCGCGAAGCTTCGAGAAGCTCTCGGCCACGACGTCGGGATCGAGGAGCGGGCTCGGACGGTGCAGGAGCAGCAGGTCGATCCGGTCGGTGTGGAGGTGGCGGAGCGACTCGTGGGCCGAGGCGAGGATCGTGTCGCCGGCGTAGTCGTAGTGCTGGACCCGATGGCTCGGCCGCATGCCCTGGGGCTTGATCCCGCACTTGGTCACGATCTCGATCCGATCGCGGAGCTCGGGCGCCTCGGCCAGGGCCGCACCGAACGCGGCCTCGCAGCGGTAGCCCCCGTAGATGTCGGCGTGGTCGAAGGTCGTGATGCCGTGCTCGAGGCAGACATCGATCTTCTCGCGCACCCGCTTCGGCCCCGAGCCCTCCGGGTCGTCGAGCAGCCGCCACACCCCGTAGGCCAGACGCGAGAACTCGGGCCCCTCGGACGAGAGCGCGACCCTTCGCAACCCGATCACCGTCGCTCCGCGCTGGTGAGCGGGGTCGAGGGCGTCGTCGCCGGCAGCCGACCCTGCTCCACCCCGAAGCGGCAGGCGGGAAGGCGCGGCAGGACGTGGCGCGCGAAGAGCTCGCACTCCTCGATCAGGGGGTAGCCCGACAGGATGAAGGCGCGCACCCCGAGGTCGATGTAGCGCTCGAGCTTGGCGAGCACCTGATCTGGGTCGCCGACGATCGCGCTCCCGCAACCCGAGCGGGCGCGCCCGATCCCCGACCAGAGATGGGGCTCGATGTAGCCCTCGCCATCGGCGGCATCGCGGAGCGCGTCCTGACGCAGCACGCCTTCCGAGCGCGAGTCCTGCGCGCGGTGCTTGAGCTCCTGGCCCACGCGGTCGTCGAGACGCGAGACGAGCCGTTGCGCCGCCGCGCGCGCTTCCGACTCGGTCTCGCGCACGATCACGTGGACCCGGTAGCCGAAGTCGATGCTGCGCCCATGGCGTTCGGCGCGCTTGGCCATGTCCTCCATGGTCGCGCGAATGTCCGCCTCCGCCTCGGGCCACATCAGGAAGACGTCGCAGAACTCGGCGCAGAGCTCGCGCGCCGGCTCCGAGATGCCACCGAAGTAGAGGAGCGGTCCACCGTTCTGTTGATAGGGCCGCACCGGCTCGCTCGGCAGATCGAGCTGGTAGAACTCGCCGTCGAACTCGATGCGCTCCCGGATCCAGGCCTGCTGCAGGATCTGGATCACCTCGCGCGAACGTGCGTAGCGCTCGGAGCCCGGTCGCGACTGGCCGGGCAGGTCGGACGAGATGATGTTGACCGTGAGACGGCCCTCGAGCAGATGGTCGAGGGTCGAGAGCGCCCGGGCCAGCATCGGGGGATGCACCTCGCCGCAGCGCACCGCCGTGAGCAGGCTGATCTGGCGCGTGGAGGGCGCCACCCCGGCGGCGAAGGTCAGCGTGTCCTGACCCACCACGTACGACGAGGGCAGCAGGATGTTCTGGTAGCCGAGGCGGTCGGCGGTCTCGACGATGTCGGCGCAGTGGCGAAAGCTCGATCGGAGGCGCCCGTCGGGCACCCCCAGGTACTCGCAGTCCCCGTTGCAGAGATCGGAGAACCACGCCGTCTCGACCGCGCGACGCGGACTCCGGATCGGCACGAGCGACGCGCCCGAAGCCGGGCCAGCCGGCGCACCCTCCGCGCCGGATCCGGCGGTGCCCGTGGCACCCGTCACGACGTTGGATTCGGACACGACACCTCCCGAGCGGCCGATACTAACACGGGCCACCGCGGCCCCGGATCGAGTGCTTCCGCGGCGGGGCCGATGCGGCGGCCACTCGGTGGGTGGCCGCCCGCGACGGGCGGGCAACGCCGGGCGGCACGCCGCTTGGCACCCGGAGCCCCCCGCGTGCATACTCGCCGCACCACGCGGGAGTCCCCATGAAGTTCGGCATCCATTTCGTGAACGTCGGCCCCTTCCAGTTCCCCGACCACCTCGAGAACCTGGCCCGCTCGGCCGAGGAAGCCGGCTTCGAGTCGCTCTTCTCGGTGGAGCACGTCGTCGTCCCGAAGGGCTACACCTCCGAGTATCCCTACAGCGAATCGGGACGCATGCCGGGCAACGAGGACTCGCCCATCCCCGATCCGCTCCTCCCGCTGGCCTTCGTCGCCGCCTGCACCGAGCGCATCCGCTTCGGGCCGGGAGTCGTCATCCTTCCCCAACGCCACCCGGCCTACGTCGCCAAGGAGCTCGCCACGCTCGACGTGCTGTCGGGAGGTCGAGCGCTGCTGGGTGTCGGCATCGGCTGGCTGCAGGAGGAGTTCGAGACGGTGGGCGTCCCCTTCGCCGAGCGCGCTGCGCGCACCGAGGAATCGATCCGCGCCATCCGCTCGCTCTGGAAGGAGGGCGCCGAGGCGTTCGAGGGCGAGTTCTATCGCTGGGGTCCCGTCTACTCGAACCCGAAGCCTGCGCAGCCCGGAGGCGTGCCGATCCACGTCGGCGGGCACGTCGAGAACGCGGCGCGGCGTGCCGCACGGCTCGGCGACGGGTTCTTTCCCGCTCGCGGCGACGATCCCGAGAAGCTCGCGGCGCTGCTCGGAGCGATGCGCGACGAGTGCGGGAAGATCGGACGCGATCCCGCCGAGATCGAGGTGACGACCGGCGGCACGATCCGCGACCTCGACACGGTGCGACGCTTCGAGGAGGCGGGGGTCTCGCGGCTCGTGATCGGCCCCCCCGGATTCGGCCCCGACGAGGTGCGTCGAGGCTGCCTCGAGTTCGGCGAGAAGATCATCTCGCGACTCTGATCGAACCCCCGAGCAGGCGGCGGCGAGCGCGAGGCGGCAGACGCCACGGCCCGCGCGACCGGCGCAATCCGGTGGCCGAACGGAACGGCCGAGAGACGAGGAGGCGGCGTGGCTCCGTCCGGCACGAAGAACGACATCCCCGGCTTCTCGGTCGACCGCCTCGTCGCGGTCAGCAAGTCGGCGCCCGAAGACCTGCCCCACCGACTCGAGGCCTTCGATCGTCTCGAGGTGCGGCTGCATCCCGGCGAGCTCGCCCTCGTGGCCGCGCGCACGGGCCACAGCAAGACGACGATGCTCGTCAACATGGTGCACCGCCACCTCCACAGCGAGTCGGGCGAGGGCGGCCTGATGGTCTTCTATTCGTTCGACGAGTCGGAGGTGTCGGTCTTCCATCGTCTCGCCTGCCTCGCCACCACCACCGGCGATGCCCGGATCCCCTGGACCCCGACCCAGGTGCGCGACTACCTGCGCGACGCGGAGCGCGCACCGAGCGGACCGAGCGTCGAGAGCCTCGAAGCGGCGCTCGAGCGGCTGCGCGCGGTCGAGACGCGGCTGCTCGTCGTCGACCGCTCGGGCTGGAAGATCGGCGACGTCCTCGAGCACATGCGAGCCACCTTCGCGCAACGCCAGGGCATCGTGCTCCTCGACTACCTCGAGCTGGCCCGCTGCGAGGAATCGGTTCCCGGGCGACCGGACATCGAGGCCTGTGCGAGCGCCCGGAAGCTCAAGCTCGCGGCCCAGGAGCTCAAGATCCCGGTGATCGCGGGCAAGCGCCTCGGGTACCAGCGACTCCCCGACGACTACTACGAGCGCCTCTCACAGGCTGGAACCTATGCCGAAGCGAAAGAGGTGATCCGCGAGGCGCGACCGGGGCTCGACGACATTCGCGAGGACGGCACCGAGCAGGAGGCCGACCTCGTGATCGGTCTGCTCGACTACGGCGCCGACTTCGCGGTGAACGTGTCGGGCCGGGCCGCCACCCGCGAGGTGCCCCTGGCCACCCTGCTCGAGGTGGGCGTCCTCAAGCACCGCTACGGACCGATCGGGCGCTGGGCGAGTCTCGCCCGCGAAGGCGCGACCGGGCTCGTGCGGGACGTGAAGCGCGAGGGCGAGGTCTAGTCCACGCGCGCCCGCAGCGAAAGCGCGGCATCAGGACGCGCCGGCGTGGCCACCGGTCGAAAACCGACCGATCGGATCGCCGCGAGACGGCCGCCCGGCTGCATCCCGCGCTCGCGCAATCCGCTTTTACGCAAGTTTCACACGCTGCGGCTTCCCTGGGCCGACGGACTTCTTATGTTCCCGTCATCGTTTGGGGGGCATATCGGACGCGTCGTGACACGCGACTCATCGGAGTCCGTCGACGCCGCGATGGAACGCTCCCCGCAACGAATGCCGATCTTCCCCGTCGTCCGGAAGGAGCCCCTGGAGCCCATGCCGAACCCGTTGACCCCTTCGAGCGCGTTCACCCGGTCGGAAGCGTCGGATCCGTCGATCGCACCGGACCCGGTCCGGCCCGTCGTCGATGCCTCGATCCCGAACGCGCACGGTGCGTCCACCGCACCGTTCGGAGCCTCCGCGCCGAACGCGGCCGCCGCCTCCGTCGTTTCCGCAATGTCGGGCGAAGTCGCCTCTGGGCCGAGTGCGACACAGTCCAGCCCCCAGACCCACAGCGAGGTCGACACCCGCTGGAATGGCTGGACCCTCATCCCGAGCGTCATCTACTGGGGGATCCACGCCTCCTGTCTGCTCGTGTTCTTCACGGGCGTCACCTGGGCCAACGTGGCCCTCATGCTCGGGACCTTCTGGGTTCGCATGTTCGCGATCACGGGCGGTTATCACCGCTACTTCGCGCATCGCACCTACCGGACGGGACGATTCTTCCAGTTCGTGCTGGCCTTTCTCGGCACGTCGGCCGTCCAGAAGGGACCGCTCTGGTGGGCCGGCCTGCACCGGCACCATCACCGCTTCTCGGACGAGGAAGAGGACGTGCACTCGCCGCGCCGGGGCTTCTGGTATTCGCACCAGGGCTGGATCGAGGATCCGCAGTGGAACCGGACCCCGCTCGAGCTCATTCCGGACTTCGCGCGTCGCCCCGAGCTGCGCTTCCTGAACCAGTACCACATGATCGCCCCGATCCTGTTGGCGGTATTCTGTTATGCCGTCGGCGGCTTCTCGGGGTTGGTCTGGGGCTTCGCGGTCTCGACCACCCTCCTCTGGCACTCCACCTACACGATCAACTCGCTCGCGCACGTCTGGGGCCGCCGCCGTTTCGCGACCCGTGACACCAGTCGCAACAACTGGGTGCTGGCGCTGCTGACCTTCGGCGAGGGCTGGCACAACAACCATCACCGCTACCAGGCGAGCGCCCGCATC
>CAYYUT010000246.1:0-5873 GCA_964474935.1 uncultured Spirochaetales bacterium | reverse complement strand
GGATGGGCATGCACCCGCCGGCGGCGGCGCGCGCTGCCGAGCCCGCCGAGCGCGGCGACGAGGATCCAGCGCGCGAAGCAGAGGATCTGGAGCCAGCCGAACCCTTCGCCCGACGGACGCTGGCGGCGCGGCGCCGGGCGGCCCCCCAACGTGACGCCGGCATCCGAGGCGATGCGATCGGCGGCGGCCCGCACCCCGGCGTAGATGCCGCCCGCGAGGTCGCCGCGCCGGAAGCGGGGCGTCACCTCCCGGTCGATGATGGCTCCGAGCAGACCGTCCGGCAGGATTCCCTCGAGTCCGTAGCCGGTGAAGAACCGGACGCGGCGGTCCTCGGTGGCCACCAGGAGCAGGAGGCCATTGTCCACGCCCTCCTTGCCGAGCTTCCAGCTCTCGACGACCCGCAGCCCGTAGTCGAAGTCGTCCTCCGGCTGCGTGGATCGCACCACCAGTACCCCGATCTCGGCGCCGGTCTTCTGCTCGAGCTCGCGGGCGAGGTCGACGATCCCCTGCTCTTCGGCCGGGGCGAGCACGCCGGCGGCATCCACCACCGGTGCGCGCAGGGCCGGAATCGCCGCCCAGCCGGTGTCGGGCTCGGCGGGTCCCGGCTTGGGCTGGCCGGAGGCCGGGGTCGACAGGAGCAGGAGGGCGAGCGCGACGAAGGCGGTGGGCAGGGCTCCGCCCCGGGCCTCGCGCGTCACAGGCCGTCCGCGAGACGGGCGATCCGTCGCACCTCGCCCAGATAGGCCTCGAACATGGGCTCGAGATCGGCGCGCGCGAGCTCCTGGTTCCCCTGCCGTACGAGTTCGAGCCGACGCAGCACGGGCAGCTCGAGCCGGAAGGCCTTCTCGCATCGCTTGAGCAGCGCCTCGGGCGCGAGCGCGCCCGCTGCGACCGGTTCCTCCGCATTCTCGCCGTCGGGGCCGGAGCGTGCGGCGGCGAGGTGGAGCATGCCGCGCAGGATCGTCTCGAAGCCGACGGGCGTCTCCATCAGCAGCGTCCGCAGGCGCCGGAGGGAGGGTCCCGCGTCGAGGTAGGCCTCCCACAGATGGAGCAGCTTCCCGCGGGCCTGCTCCTCGACCTCGAGCCTCAGGTGCTCGAGATCGATGTCGAGAGCGGCGAAGAAGTCGCTGCGCCCGTGGAGCACCCGGTGCTGGTCGCGAAGCGTCAGGAACTCGAGCGGGAACACGTCGAGCGAGCTCCGCAGATAGGGAGGATCCATCAGGAGGGGGGTCGCGAGGCGCTTGCGCTGCCCGCCGCGCCCGCGCTCGCGGGGGCGCCGCAGGGCGTCCGGCGAGACCTCTTCGAGCATCACGACGGTGGTCAGAGGGGAGCGCCCGGGTCGGTAGCCCGGCCCTGCGGCCTCGCCCGAGAGCATCACGGCGAGCAGGGCGTCGCCGTGAAGCTCCTGGAGCTCGCTCACCAGTCGGTCGAGGGCTGCGCGATCGTGCGGATCGAATTCCATGCGGGGAGCCTACCCGATGCATCCAGCCGATGAGGTGTTCTCCGGCCAGATCGCCGGGCCCGACTGGTGGACGAAGCTACCCATGGGTGGCGAGCTCGGGCGGAAGCACCTCGACGCGCACCTTCACGGTATGCGCGCCGCCCCCGAGCGCGACCCCTTTCACGGGGCTCACGTCCTCGAAGTCGCGGCCCCAGGCGAGGACGACGTGACGGTCCGAGACGACGAGGTCGTTGGTGGGATCGAGATCGAGCCACCCGAGCACGGGACAGAAGACCGAGACCCAGGCGTGCGAGGCTTCGGCACCGACCAGCGCGACGTCGCCCTCGCCGAGCGGAGTGCCGACGGCGGGCGGGGTCGGATTGCGGCTCCGGAGGTAGCCGCTGACGTAGCGCGCCGGCAGTCCCAGCGAGCGTAGTGATCCGATCATGACGTGCGCGAAGTCCTGGCAGACGCCGTAGCGGCCGCGCAGGGCGTCTTCCACCCGGGTCGCCACGGTGGTCGCCGTCTGGTCGTACTTGAACTCTGCATGGATCCGACGGGTCAGGTCGAGGGCGGCCTCGGCGAGCGGTCGCCGCGGCTGGAAGCTCTCGGCCGCGTAGGCGCGCAGCTCGTGCCCGGTGCGGATGGCGGCCGAGTCGAAGGCGAACTCGAAGGCCTCGACCCAGCGCGGATCGCGCTCCGAGCGCACCCGCGCGGCGACCTCCTCCCAGGCCGGGGACACCCCGGGATCCAGCTCGGGGCGCGACGCGACGTCGACGGTGCTGGTGGCGGTGATCGCGAGCCGCTCGTGCGGCTCCTCGAGCGAGAAGAAGACGGCGTCGTTGCCGAAGTAGTCGCGGTGCCACGACAGGTGGTCGGGCGTCGGCTCGACCCTGAGCTCGAGCCCGTCGGGCTGCTGTCGGTCCAGACGCCGCGGGAACACGCGTCCCTCGTTGTGCGAGGTGATCACGGGCCGCGCGTACTCGTAGACGGTCTCGTGGAAGACGCGGTAGCGCATCAGGCCGTGCCCCCTCCGAAGGTCGATGGCTGACGACGCGGCACCGCGTGGCTCAGGTAGTTGAGATTCAGGATGTCGGCGAGCGCCGGGATCGCCTCGTCGAACTCGTCGAGGAGCACCTCGAGGCCCGGGCGGTGCGGCGGCTCGGGGTCCCGGGGCGCGAGGGTCATGATGGCCTCGAGCGGGGCTTCGCGCAGCGTCTGGACGAGCGCGTCGACCTGGTCGATCGGAGCGTTGGACAGCCCGGCCAGCCGTTCCCGCATCCGCATCAGCTGGTAGGCCAGCGAGCGCGGGTTGGCTTCGTCGAAGAGCAACAAATCGACCACGAGGTTCGGCTGCACGGAAGTCAGGTAGCGCGAGCGGTAGGTCATGGCGCCGTCGGCGATCTCGAGCACGTTCTCGAGGCGTCGCGTGGCGCGCGGCAGCTCTTCGCTGGCCCCCTCCCGCAGGAGCGCCACGATCTGGAGGCTCCGCTCGACCCGGCGGCCGAGGTCGAGGAATCGCCAACCGAGGCCACGCGTCATGCCTTCGAGCACCAGCCCGGCGAAGGCGGAGAGCCGCATCAACGTCTCGTCGAGGAGGCGCAGGGCCTGGTTGAGGCGCATCGATGCCTGCTGGGGTGGGTCCACGAACTCGTGCTCGAGTCCCGACAAGACGCGCCAGGCGTCGGTCGAGATGCGGTCGCGTACGAGCCATGCCAACCGGTGCACCTGCATCGCATCGGACCGCGGGCTTCCGACGCGCTCGCCGTCGAACAGGGCGTCGAGGACGCGCTCCTCGACCGAGGGGCTGGTCTCGTCCAGCGGGGGTCGTTCCGCGGTCTCGTCCTCCGGGGTGTCGAGCCGGGCGAGCCGCTCGAGCAGCAGAACGGCGTCGGGCTCGGCCGTCCCGGTGTCGCGGGCCGGATCGTCCGAGATCCGCCGCATCGCACAGCGGAAGCTCCGCACCCCCGCTTCGAGGCGTTCGCTCATGCGTCCGAGCCAGAACAGATTGTCGGCGACGCGGCTCGTGAGCACGTAGCTCCCGCGGCTCACGTCGATGGGCCGGCTCACCCGGTCCATCTGGCTGACGTAGGGCATCGGATGGTCCGCGAGCACCCAGGTGTCCTTGCTCACGCCGCCCCGCTGGCTCGACACCACCAGGCTCGTCGACGAGGGCGACACACGGGTCAGGCCGCCCGGCATGAGGGCGTAGGAGTCTCCGTGGGCCACGGCATAGACCCGCAGCACGAGGTGCCGCGGCGACAGCCCTTCGCTGCCTCCGATCGGGACGGTCGAGAGCGCCACCTGCTCCTGCGCCACGTAACGATCGGGTCGGGCTCGGATCTCTGCGGTCAGCTTCTCGAGCGCCGTCGCGTCGAGCTCCGAGCCGAACACGATCTCGCGGTTGGGGTCGGGGAGGGCGGGCTTCAGCACCAGGTGCGCGAGGTTGTCCTCGACATAGCGTCGCTCCGGCTCCTGGCCGCACCACCAGGTGGCGAGCGACGGCAGCTCGAGCTCTTCGCCGAGGAGCGTGCGCGACAGACCGGGAAGGAACGCCATCACGGCCGCCGTCTCGAGGAAACCGCTCCCGAGCGCATTCGCCACCGCCACGTTCCCGGCCCGCACGGCCTGGACGAGACCGGCCACGCCGCGCGCCGACTCCCCGTAGAGTGCGAGCGGGTCGCAGAACCAGTCGTCCTGCCGTCTGAGGATCACGTCGACGGGGAGCAGACCGCTCAGGGTCTTCAGGTAGACCCGTTCGCTCCGGACGGTGAGGTCGGCGCCCTCGACCAGCGTCACTCCCAGATAGCGGGCGAGATAGGCGTGCTCGAAGTAGGTCTCGTTGTAGGGACCGGGGGTCAGGAGCACGATCCGGGGGCTCCCGTCCCGCCCGGGGGCCAGCCGTTCGAGCGTCTCGCGGTAGCGCTGGAAGTATCCCGCGAGCCGCTGGACGTGGAACTGCTGGAAGAGCTCGGGCAGGGTGCGCGACATCACCACCCGGTTCTCGAGGGCGTAGCCGGCGCCCGAGGGCGTCTGGGTGCGGTCGGAGATCACCCACCACTGGCCGTCGGGCGAACGCGCGATGTCCGCCGCATACACATGCAGATAGACGTCGCCGGGGACCTTCAGGCCGACGCAGGGACGCAGGTAGCCGGGGTGGGCGTAGACCAGCTCGGGGGGCAGCAGCCCTTCGCGCAGAAGTCGGCGGCCGCCGTACAGGTCGGCGAGCATCGCGTTCAGCAGGCGGGCGCGCTGCGTGACGGCCCGCTCGATGGAGGCCCACTCGTCGGGCGCGATCAGCATCGGGAGGGCGTCGAGCTGCCAGGGCCGATGGATGCCGCGCGGGTCGCCGTAGACGTTGTAGGTCACCCCGTTCTCCGAGATCAGCCGCTGCGCCTCCTCGCGTCGTCGAACCAGCTCTTCGTGGCCGAGGGCGCCCATGCCGTCGAGCAGGCGCGCCCACGGATCGCGCAGCGCTCCCGACGCGCTCTGCATCTCGTCGAAGTGGCCCTCGACGGGCGGATAGATCCGGGTGACGGCTCCGTTCATCGCGGTCGCCGGCGGAGATCGAGGGTCATGGGGAACTCGGGGTGGACCTCGTGCGGCGGTACGACCATCGCGCCCGGCCGGTGCCCGAAGGCCTCGAAGCGTGCGAGGCGGCGCCCCTCGGCCTCGTACGCGTTCACCGGGAAGGTGTCGTGGCTGCGCCCGCCCGGGTGGGCAACGTGGAAGCGGCAGCCCCCGACCGATCGCTCGGCGTGGACGTCGACGACGTCGAGGCCGAGCGGGGTGTGCACCGGAATGGTCGGGTGGAGGCACGAGGGCGGCTGCCAGGCGCGGTAGCGCACCCCGGCCACGTACTCACCGTGGGTGCCGGTCGGGTGGAGCGGTAGCCGTCGTCCGTTGCAGGTGACCGCGTGACGATCGCCGACCAGGCCCCGCACGCGCACCTGGAGGCGTTCCACCGACGAATCGACGTAGCGCACCGTCCCTCCGACGCTCGGCTCCTCGCCGAGGACGTGCCAGGGCTCGATCGCGGTGCGCAGCTCGAGCTCGACGCCCATCGGCTCGATCCGCCCGATCACCGGAAAACGGAACTCGAAATGGGGATCGAACCATTCCCGCTCGAAGCAGAAGCCCGACCGGCGCAGGTCGTCGAGCACGTCGCGCAGGTCGAGATCGACGAAGTAGGGAAGCAGGAAGCGGTCGTGGAGCTGCGTTCCCCAGCGGATGGGGCGCCCACGGTAGGGCTCGCGCCAGAAGCGGGCCACGAGCGCGCGGAGCAGGAGCTGCTGGGTCAGACTCATGCGCGCGTGCGGCGGCATCTCGAAGGCCCGGAGCTCGACGAGACCGAGCCGGCCGGTCGATGTCTCGGGCGCGTAGAGCTAGTCGATGCAGAACTCGGCGCGGTGGGTGTTCCCCGTCACGTCGG
>CAYYUT010000245.1:0-5880 GCA_964474935.1 uncultured Spirochaetales bacterium | reverse complement strand
AGCGACGCGAGCCACGGCTGGGGCATCCCGATGGCGACCGACATCGCCTTCGCGGTGGCCGCCATGTCGGTGCTCGGGAGCCGCGTGCCCACCTCGCTCAAGGTCTTCCTCCTCGCGCTCGCGATCGCCGACGATCTCGGCGCGATCCTCGTGATCGCGATCTTCTACACCTCGGAGCTGAACCTCGCTGCCCTGGGTTATGCGGGCGTGATGCTGGGGCTGATCTTCGCGGTTCGCCTCGCCGGAGTGCGTGCCTTCCCGGTCTATTGGGTCCTGGGTGGCCTCGTCTGGTACTTCACCCACGAGTCGGGGGTCCACGCCACCATCGCGGGCGTGGCGCTCGGTCTGATGACCCCCTCCTATCCCGACCCGCGCCATCACCGCACCCTGCTCGACCGCGCCCGCGACAGCGTCGACCATCTGCGCGAACTCGTCGTCGGGCACGAGGACGACCACGGAGGCCACAAGCGGGCCCACGTGGCGCACGATCTGAGTCAGGCCGCCCACGACGCGCTTTCGCCGCTCGACATCCTGGTGAATCGGCTCGAGCGCTTCGTGCTCTTCGTGATCATGCCGGTCTTCGCGCTCGCCAACGCCGGGGTGGTGCTCGAGACCGAGACGCTCGGGGATCCTCAGGCCAGCGGGGTCGCGATCGCGGTGGCCCTTGGTCTCCTGATCGGAAAACCGATCGGTATCACCTTCTTCAGCTGGCTCTCGGTGCGAACCGGGCTCGCGGCGATGCCCGCCGGCGTGAACTGGCTCGCTCTCATGGCGACCGGGATGCTGGCCGGCATCGGCTTCACGGTGGCGCTCTTCATCTCGGCCCTCGCCTTCAGCGAGCCGGTCTTCACGGCCGGCTCGAAGATCGGCATCCTGTGCGGCTCCACGGTCGCCTGCGTCGTCGGTCTGGTGGCGCTGGCGCGGGCGTTGCCCCGCGAAGAAGCTGCCGCCACGAGCCCCTGATCCGGCCCCCTGCGCGTTCCCGCCGCGTCGATTCACGGCTCTTGCTGCGGATCGTACGGCACGCTGGTGTCACACCTTGTCAATTGTCAGGTTCTGATCGGCCAAAAGTCGCACACTGGCGACCGGAATGACCGGATTGACCGGTGATTGACCCTCGATTATCCTGTCGCCATGCGCATCACCATTCGGCGACCCTCGGATCCTGGCGATCGTCGGGAGGTTCCGGTCTACCAGCAGGTGATCGATCAGATCGAGGCCCACGTTCGGGCGGGTGATCTCGAGCCCGGCGAGCGTCTTCCGACCATCCGGGCGCTCGCCCAACAGCTCGGGGTCCATCGCGACACCATCAGTCAGGCCTACGAGGCCCTGGCTCGCGCAGGTCTGATCGAATCCACCGTGGGACGCGGATCGTTCGTGCGACGGGACGTGCATGCACGCCCGAGCGCCTCGCGCCGGTCGACCCCCCCGGCGCTCTCGGCGCGCGCGCTGCGACTGCTCGACTTCGAGCGTTCGCGACCCCGCTACGCGCCTGGCAACGGTGCGGCGCCGCTTCATTCGCTCGTCCCCGACCCGTCGCTCTACCCGGTGGACGAATTCCGGCGTTGTCTCGACCGCGTGCTCGCGCGTTCCGGCTCGGAGCTTCTCGCGTACGGGGAGCCCCAGGGTCACGCCACCCTCCGGCAGGTGATCTCGGAGCGACTCGCGGGTCATGGCGTCGACGCCGCGGTGGACGAGGTGGTGATCTCCCACGGCGTCAGCCAGGGCATCTCGCTCGCGCTGCGTCTGTTCGCAGATCCCGGCGACAAGATCGCCGTGGAGGAGCCCACGTATCACAACCTGCTGCAGGTGCTCGTGGCGCTCGGGCTCCAGCCCGTCCCCGTGGCGATGACTCCCGACGGGCCCGATCTCGACGCGCTCGAGCGGGCCCTGGCCCGCGCCGACGTGAAGGCCTTCTACTCGATGCCGAGCTTCCACAACCCGCTCGGCACCACCAGCAACCTCGAGCAGCGGCGCGCGCTCCTCGACGTGGCGGCGCGCCACTCCAAGCCCGTGATCGAGGACTCGTTCGAGATGGATCTGCGTTACGCCGGGAAGAGGGTTCCGCCACTCGCGGCCCTCGATCCGAACGGTCTGGTCGTCCATCTCTTCTCTTTCTCGAAGTCGCTCTTCCCGGGCGTCCGGGTCGGATCCGTGGTGGCGCGGGGACGCGCGATCCAGGGCCTGCTCGCGCTCAAGAACACCACCGACCTCACCGGCTCGACGGCACTCCAGGCGGCTGTCGCCGAATTCGTGGGGAGCGGCGGCTACGACCGTCACCTCGAGCGGCTGCGAGGCACCCTCCGCGACCGATGCGAGGTCCTGCTCGCGGCGCTCGCGGACGCCATGCCCGAGGGCACGCGCTGGACCGAGCCGGAGGGTGGCTACCAGGTCTGGGTGGAGCTGCCGCCCGAGATCGATACCGCCGAGCTGCTGTCCGAAGCGTCCCGGGCCGGGGTGGTGTTTGCGCCCGGGTACCAGTTCCACCACGACCGACGGCCCTCTTCGTGTCTGCGCCTGACTCTCGCCCTCGCCGACCGCGACGAGATCCGACGGGGTGTGGCGGCGCTCGGTGAGGTGGTCCATCGCCGGCTCGCAGCCGGTCCGCGCGCAGCGCGCGAGAACGAAGTGTACGTCTGAGAGCGAACCGAGATCCGAAGGAGGAATCCGACATGAGCGAGAACAACCATTCGACCAACGGCGGAAGCCGGACCGGCGCGCAGGCCTTCGAGATCAAGGTCGGGTTGGCCGAGATGCTGAAGGGCGGCGTGATCATGGATGTCACGAATCCCGATCAGGCGAAGATCGCCGAAGACGCGGGCGCCGTGGCCGTGATGGCCCTCGAGCGCGTTCCGGCCGACATCCGCAAGGCCGGCGGCGTCGCGCGCATGTGCTCGATCGAGGTGATCGAGGGCATCCAGAAGACGGTGTCGATCCCGGTGATGGCGAAGGTCCGGATCGGTCACTTCAGCGAGGCCCGTGTGCTCGAGGCCCTCGGGGTCGACTTCATCGACGAGAGCGAGGTCCTGACACCGGCCGACGAGGCCTTCCATGTCTGGAAGCACGACTTCCGTTCGCCCTTCGTCTGTGGTGCGCGCGACCTCGGTGAGGCGCTGCGTCGCGTCGCCGAAGGAGCGGCCATGATCCGTACCAAGGGCGAGGCCGGCAGCGGCAACATCGTGGAGGCGGTGCGCCACCTGCGTCAGCTGGTGGGCGACATCCGTGGGCTCACGGCGACGGTGCCCGAGGAGCTGCCGACCCGCGCCAAGGAACTGGGCGCGCCGCTCGACCTGGTCCGCCGGGTGGCCGAGACGGGACGGCTGCCGGTGCCGAACTTCGCCGCGGGCGGGATCGCCACCCCGGCCGACGCGGCCCTGTGCATGGCGCTCGGCGCCGAGACCGTGTTCGTCGGCTCGGGGATCTTCAAGAGCGACGACCCGCCGGCGCGGGCGCGCGCGGTGGTTCACGCCACGACGCACTGGCAGGACGCCGAGCAGGTGCTCGCGGCGAGTCGCGGCCTGCACGCGGCGATGCCGGGCCTCGAGCTCTCCGAGATTCCCGAGTCGGAGCGGCTCGCCAACCGCGGCTGGTAGGCGCTGCGCGGCGTCCGGCGGGCGCCGCGGGCTCCGCGGCCCCCGGTGGACGTTGCGAACACCGTGGCGACTCGGCCGTCGTCTGGAAGGAATTTGCACGCATGTCGAAGCGGGTCGGGATCCTGGCGATCCAGGGAGACGTCGAAGCCCACGCCCGCGCCCTCGGGCGGGTGGGGGCCGAGCCCGTGTTCGTGCGTTCGGCCGCTCCCCTGGCGGATGTCGATGCCCTGATCCTTCCGGGCGGCGAGAGCACCACCATTTCCAAGGGGCTCGACCGCGAGCAGCTCTGGCAGCCGCTGCGCGATTTCTGTGGTTCCGGTCGACCGGTGCTCGGGACCTGCGCCGGGGCCATCCTGCTGGCCCGCGAGGTCGAGAACCATCCCGTCCCGACGCTCGGGGCCATCGATCTGGTGGCCGTGCGCAATGCCTACGGGACCCAGGTGGATTCGTTCAAGACCTGCGCCGACCCGGGGGCCGCCCCGGGCCTCGAAGATCTCAAGTGCGTCTTCATCCGGGCGCCGCGGCTCCGCAAGCCGGGCAGCGAGGTCGAGGTGCTGGTCCGGGTGGGGGACGCCCCGGTCCTGGTGAGGGAAGGCCCGATCTGGGCGGCGACCTTCCACCCCGAGCTCACTGCCGATCCCCGCGTCCACGCGCGCTTCCTGTCTGGTTGAGGGTGCCCGGGTCGCCCACGCCAGGGCCGTTCCGTCCATCCCGAGCGACGACGACGGCCGGAGAGACTCCGGCAGGCGGGCGTGCTACCCATCGGGGTCCCAGCGGGCCGGGTGCGACCCGCTCCGCAACTTCCCTCGGTCCCCGCAGCCGCGGACGCCGCACGCGTCCGCCCGAGTCGGGGGCCCGGGCATCGGCCCGACCAGGAGGAACCGTGCGCGAGTACGAGACCACGATCATCATCCAGCCCGAGATCTCGGACGAGGCCCGAGCGACCCTGCTCGAGAAGTTCGAGAACCTGATCGAGCGCGAGGGCGCGCAGAAGCTGATGTGGGACGACTGGGGCAAGCGAAAGCTGGCCTACGAGATCCAGGACTTCCAGAAGGGCCACTACCTCACGCTGGTGTATGCCGACCAGGGCAAGGCGGTGGCGCCGCTCGAGCGGGCGCTGAGGCTCGAAGAGTCGGTGCTCCGGTTCCTGACGATCGTCGCCAACGACGAGATCGAGGACCTCGACGCCCGCAGGACGGATGCGGCCGAGAAGGAGCAGAAGCAGCGCGAGCGGGCCGAGGCAGAGCGCGTGGCCCGGGCCGAGGAGGAGCGGGCGCGGCGCGAGGCCGAGGCGTCCGCCCAGGCGGCCCAGGCCAGCCGGGACGACCGGGACGGCGAGGGCGCCGGTGAGCCGACGCAGAGCGATCGCAGCGAGACGGCCCCGGAACGCGACGCCTCGGGTGACGACGAAGGCAAGGAGGACGCGTAGCCATGCCGAGCCACGTGCAGGTGATCCTCAGCGAAGACGTGCCCGCGCTCGGCGAGGCCGGCGAGGTGGTGCGCGTGAAACCGGGTTTCGCGCGGAACTACCTCGTCCCGCAGGGCAAGGCGATCCTCGCCACGGATGCCAAGGTCCGCGAGATCGAGCACCTGAAGCGGATCGTGGCCGAGAAGGTGGCCCGCGAGATGAAGGATCTCGAGAAGACCAAGGCCGAGATCGAGAAGCTCTCGCTCGAGGTCACCATGCAGGCCGGTGAAGAGGGCAAGCTCTTCGGATCGGTCACCACGGCCACCCTGGCCGAGCTCCTCGCGGAGCGCGGCTTCCAGATCGACCGGCGCAAGATCTCGGCCGACCCGATCAAGCAGACCGGCGAGCACGTGGTGCCGGTGAAGCTCCGCGGTCAGCTCGTGGCCCAGCTGAAGGTGACGGTTCACGCCGCCGAATGACCCTGTCCGAGCCCTCGATCACCCTTCGCTCGTGATCCCACTCTGCGCGGCTTCCGCGTTGGGATACAATCGCCGCTGAGAACGGGGGGAACGTGGGCCAGCGCGAGGCGCGGGACGAACGGATTCCTCCGCACGACCTCGGTGCGGAGAAAGCCGTTCTCTCCGGCATCCTGCTCGACAACAATGCCATCCACGCGGTGACGAGCGAGCTCGACGTCGTCGACTTCTACCATCCGTCCCATCGCGCGCTCTACCGCGCCATGGTGTTCCTGAAGGACGCCAACGAGCCCGTCGATCTCCACACGGTGAGCGATTACCTCAACCGGAAGAAGGAGCTCGACTTGGTGGGCGGCACCGTCTACCTGGCCGCAGCCGACGCCGCAGGCATGATGGTCTCCTA
>CAYYUT010000244.1:0-5893 GCA_964474935.1 uncultured Spirochaetales bacterium | reverse complement strand
GGGGAGCCGCTCGTCGAGGCCCGCATCCTCGGGCCGTCCCTGCTCCGCAGCGTCGAGCCGCCACCGAGTGCTGCGGTCGACCGGCGGGTCGAACAGGTCCAGCGACTCGGCAAGCGCATCGTCATCGGATTCGAGGGCGGCCTCTTCCTCGTCTTCCACCTGATGGTGGCGGGGCGCTTCCGCTGGCGCCCGCCCGGCGCGCGGGTCCCCCGCCGCGGCCCCCTCGCCTGGTTCCGCTTCCAGGGCGGGACGCTCCTCCTGACCGAGGCAGGCAGCAAGCGGCGGGCCACGCTCGATGTCGTCGGCGGCGCGGCCGCCCTGGCAGCCCACGACCGCGGGGGCCTCGAGGTGCTCGACGCGTCCCGCGACGAGTTCGGGACCTGTCTCCGCCGCGAGAACCACACCCTCAAGCGCAGCCTCACCGACCCTCGCATCCTGTCGGGCATCGGCAATGCCTACAGCGACGAGATCCTGCACCGCGCGCGTCTGTCGCCGGTGAAGCTGACGCAGCGGCTCGGAGACGACGAGATCGATCGGCTGCATCGCGCTGCACGCGACGTCCTCACGTTCTGGACCGAGCGCCTGCGCGACGAGGCGGCCGGCGGATTCCCCGAGAAGGTCACCGCCTTCCGACCCGGCATGGCCGTCCACGGTCGCTATCGCGAGCCCTGCCCCGACTGCGGGAGTCCGGTGCAGCGCATCGTGTACGCCTCGAACGAGACGAACTACTGCGCCACCTGCCAGACCGGCGGGCGGCTGCTCGCCGACCGTGCGCTCTCGCGTCTGCTCCACCGCGACTGGCCGAAGACGCTCGAGGCACTCGAGGCGCGCCGGGCGGGCGACCCGGAGACGGCCGACCCCGGATCCGAAGGGACGCGTCGCTCACGTTGACGGAGCCCGCACCTCCCTGCGACCCTCCTCGCCGATGCTCTTCCCGCGCTTCTCGATTCCGAACCGCTATCGGCCGATGCGGGTCGGCGGGCTCCCCCGCCCCGAGGCCGACAGCCTGTCCATCCGTTGGCTCGGCACCGCCGGCTATGCGCTCCGCTACCGGGGACGCACCCTCCTCGTCGACCCCTTCGTGTCGCGACCGCGCCTCTGGCGCCTCGCCTCCACGCGGCTTCGACCCGACGCGGCCGCGATCGCGCGCCACGTACCCGAGGCCGACTTCATCGCCTGCGGACACAGCCACTTCGACCACCTGATGGACGCTCCCGAGATCGCACGGCGCACCGGCGCACACCTGCTCGGCTCGGCCTCGACCGCCGCGGTCGGGCGGGCGAGTGGACTGTCCGAAGATCGCATCACCGAGATCCCGGCCGAGGGCGCGGTCCACGACTGCGGCCCGTTCCGGGTGCGCTTCATCCCGAGCCTGCACGGCCGGCTCTACGGTGACCGGATTCCAGCGCCCGGAACGATCCACGCGAACGTGCGGCTGCCGGCCCGGGTCTGGAACTATCGGATGGGCGGGGCCTTCGGTCTCCTGATCGAGGCGGGTGGCCGGCGCATTTACCACAACGGGAGCGCCGACCTCGTCGACGCCGAGATCGAGGGTGAGCGGGCCGACGTGCTGCTCGTCGGTCTGGCGCTGCGTCAGAACACGCGCGACTACCTGCCACGCCTGGCCGGCCTGCTCGGGCCGAAGCTCCTCGTCCCGACTCACTACGACGCATTCTTCGCCCCCCTCGAGGCCGAGTTCCGGGTGCTGCCGAACGTCGACATGACCGGTTTCTTCGGCGAGGCCGAGGCCGCCGCCCCGAAGGCCCGCATCCTGATGCCCTACCCGCTCGAGGAGCTTCGGCTGACACCGGATGCGCCGCCCCTGATCGGGGGACGCCCGTGATCGCACCTGTCGTCTGGCGACCGTCGCCCGAGCGCGTCGAGCGCGCCGCGCTCCGCCGCTTCATGCGCGAGACCGACGAGCGCCACGGCACGGAGCTCGCCGACTACGACGCGCTGCACCGCTGGTCGGTGGAGCATCCCGAGGCGTTCTGGTCCGAGCTCTGGCGTTTCGCCGACGTGCGCGCGGAGGTGGAGGGCGGACCGGTCGCCCTGCATCTCGACCGGATGCCCGGCGCCCGCTGGTTCCCGGAGGCCCGACTCAACTTCGCCCGCAACCTGCTGCGCCGCCGAGACGAGAGCCCGGCCATCGTCCACCGCGCGGAGGACGGGCGCCGCACCGAGTGGAGCCACGCCGAGCTCTGGCGTCGCACCTCGCAGCTCGAGCAGGCCTTCGAGGCGGCGGGGGTGGGGGTGGGCGATCGCGTCGCCGCCTGGCTCCCGAACCGACCCGAAGCCGTGGCCGCCATGCTCGCCGCGGCGAGTCTCGGCGCGGTCTTCTCGTCGTGCTCGCCCGACTTCGGCGAACGGGGCGTTCTCGACCGATTCGGACAGATCGAGCCGAAGGTCCTGATCGGAGTGGACGGCTACGCGTACGGAGGCCGGCGCCACGACCGCCGGGAGACCCTGGCCGCCGTCGCGCGCGCCCTCCCCTCGGTACGCGCCTGCTATGTGCTCCCGGATCTCGATGCGGCACCCGACCTCACGGGGATTCCGGGCGCAAGCTCGCTGGCCGAGGTGTGGCAGGCGTTCGAGCCCCGCGACCTCCGCTTCCGGTCCCTTCCCTTCGAGCATCCGCTCTACGTGCTCTTCTCGTCCGGCACGACGGGACCGCCGAAGTGCATCGTGCACGGGGCGGGGGGAACCCTCCTCCAGCACCTGAAGGAGCATCGGCTCCACACCGATCTCGGGCCAGACGACCGGATCTTCTACTTCACCACGCTCGGTTGGATGATGTGGAACTGGCTCGTCTCGGCCCTCGCGAGCGAGGCCACGCTCGTGCTCTTCGACGGCTCGCCCTTCCATCCCGACGCCGGAGCGCTCTTCGATCTGGCCGAGTCCGAACGCCTGAACGTCTTCGGCACCTCGGCCAAGTATCTCGATGCCCTCCGGAAGCAGGACTTCGACGCCCGCACCCACGATCTCGGCAGCCTCCGAACGATCCTCTCCACCGGCTCGCCGCTCGCAGCCGAGAGCTTCGACTACGTCCATGCCCGGATCCATCCGGACGTGCATCTGGCCTCGATCTCGGGCGGCACCGACATCGTGTCCTGCTTCGTCGGCGCGAACCCGATCGGGCCGGTGCGCCGCGGCGAGATCCAGGCCGCCGGCCTCGGCATGAGTGTCGAGATCTACGACGACGACGGTCGTCCGGTCATCGCTCGCACCGGAGAGCTGGTCTGCACCCGTCCGTTCCCGTCGATGCCGATCGGATTCTGGAACGATCCCGACGGCAGCCGCTATCGCGCGGCCTACTTCGTCCGCTGCCCAGGCGTGTGGTGCCACGGCGACTGGGCATGGCGAACCGAGTCGGGTGGCTTCGTGATCAGCGGTCGCTCGGATGCGGTGCTCAACCCCGGTGGCGTCCGGATCGGTACCGCCGAGATCTACCGGCCGGTAGAGCGGCTCGACGAGGTGCAGGAAGCGCTCGTGATCGGCCAGCAGTGGGAAGGCGACGTCCGCATCGTGCTCTTCGTCCGTCTCCGCGACGGGACGCCACTCGACGACGGACTCCGGGAACGGATCCGACGCGAGGTCCGGACCCAGGCGAGCCCTCGCCACGTGCCCGCACGCATCGTCGAAGTCGACGACATCCCCCGTACCCGGAGTGGCAAGATCGTCGAGCTGGCCGTTCGCGAGATCGTGCACGGACGCGAGGTGAGCCACCGCGAAGCCCTCGCCAACCCGGAGGCGCTCGACCAGTTTCGCGACCGACCCGAGCTCCGCGTCTGAACCGATCCGCGGAGCCCGGGTCGGCCCGGACAGACCCCGGCCGCCCCGACGCTTCACACCAGCGTCCCGAGGATCGCCGCACCACCGGGCTGGAGACCCGCGAGCGTGGGTGTGTCGTGCTCAGCGTCGAGCGCTCGTTCTCGAATGACTTCGCGAGGCCGGGTGGGCACCCTCCATTCGCTATGCCACGCCCTCGCTCGAGGCTCGGCGAGACCTCCGATGGACGCTCCCCGGCCGGGCGCCGGACGAACGCCGACGCGAGGCGAGCGCCGTCCCCGCAACGGCGAGGAGCGCGAGCACCCCGGGCTCCGGGACGGACAGCGGCGGCAGCCCCACGATCAGTGCCGGGTCCACGCCGAACGGCCCCGAGAGCCCGCCCGATGAGTTCAGCACCACCAGCGGATTCGAGAGGAGCTCGAGCTGGCCGACGCTCGCGCCTGCCTCGATCCCGAGGTTCGACAGATCGATCCCGATCGCCTGCAGGAGGAAGGGCGGTCCGGTGATCAGGAGCGAGACGGCAATCTCCTCGAACTCGGTGAGCCCGCTCACGTTGGCGCTCGCGGACGCGAGATCGCCGCTCCCGAAGAAGGCGATGTCCTCGACCGCCACGTCGGGAAGCGCGCCGAAGAGATCGGGGCCGAAGCCGGCCACGAAGTTCGAGAGGTCCCCCGTTCCCTGGATGGTGAAGGGGTCCCCCCCCACGGCCAGCGACGGCACCACCTGGCCCCCGATGGGAGGCTCGCCGGGTGGAGGACTCAGCTCGAACAACACCAGATCGGCGCCCGGACCGTTCACGATGGGCTCGTCGAACGAGAACACGAAGCCGTCCACGTTGCCCGGGTTGTTGATCACGGTGTTGATCGCGAAGTCCTCGAGCAGATCGTTGCGGGTGCCGGGCGGCGGCTCCGCGGTCGGGGGCATGCTGCCGGGCACGCCGAACAGTGCGGGGCCGCCCTGGGGCGGGAAGGCCGTCGCGATGTCGTCGATCGTGATGCCGATCAGGTCCTCGAGCGTGAAGATCTCGGTGACACCTTCACGTGTCACCGTCAGACTCGAGAGGTTCTGGAGTCCGGTGACGGCATCGACCTCGAAGGTCGCGTCGTCGATGGGGCCGGTCTGGGCCCATGCGTCGCCGGCCAGCGCCACGACGACACCCGTCGCGAGCAGCGCGACCGGCCTGCATGTATCTCGTTTCATGGAGCCTCCTTCGGTTCGGGTCTTCCCGATCCGTCCAAACTCAGGTGGAGGCCGAGAGGAGGTCGTGTCAGCCGATCGGAGCGCGCACGTCGTTTTCTGCGTCAGGGACAAAGCTCGCGCGATGACGGATCGAACAGGAAACGGCGTAGAGCGAAGCTCGGGCGGTGGGGCGCGCGGCGCGAAGGTCAGGCGGCGACGGTGCTCGCGAGCACGAGCTGTGCACCGTAGTAGAGCGGAAGTCCCCAGTTCCGATTCATCGGCGTGGACACCACGAACCGGTCGCGCGCCACCGCGAGATCGGACACGTAGAAGCCGACCGCTCCGACGAGTACGAGGATCGATGCGCCGGCGCCGACCGCGCCGAAGGCACACGCCACCATCACGGAGATCACGAGCATGTAGGCGTAGACCGGGGCCTTCCATTCGGCGTCGAGATGCGGTTGCAGCCAACGCGCCACCGCGGCGAGGGCGGGGCCGAGGAGCAGGACCGAGCCGAAGAGCCAGACCGGATCGATGCCGAGCAGCACGAACGCGAGTGCGAACAGGACGTGGCCCACCAGGAAGGCCAGGATTCCGGCCTGGAAGACGCGCGGCGCGCGCGGGATCAGGAGCACGTCGCCGAGCCAGGACGCCGCGAGGGCGACCAGCACGGCGATCCCGTAGCTCGAGTCGAGCGCCCCGAGCGCGATCGCGAAGAGCAGGAAGCCGGTCGAGGCGAGCGGCTTCGCCACCCACACGCCGAGCCGAGAGGCGCGGCCCTCGGCGACGAGGAGCCCAGCGACGGCGAGCCCCGTCAGCATGGCCGAGAGCATCGGGGCGCTCACGAGCCGATCCGCACGGCCTGCGTGGAGTCCAACGCCCGCTGCGGCGAGCGGCAGCCGGGCAACGCGCCGGCGGCGGGCCC
>CAYYUT010000243.1:0-5911 GCA_964474935.1 uncultured Spirochaetales bacterium | reverse complement strand
GCACCCGACGAGGGCTCGTACACGTCCCACGAGGCGCAGGCGTCCACCGGCGACTCGGGCGGGGCCGCCTTCGTTCGCAACGGGCAGGGACCGTGGGAGCTGGCGGGCATCATCTACGCCGTCCAGCCCTTCATCTTCCAGCCCTCGAACACCGCCATGTACGGCAATCTGACCTACCTGGCCGACCTCGCGTCCTATCGCGACCAGATCATCGAGACGGTCCGCCCGGCCTGCAGCGACGAGATCGACAACGACGACGACGGATGGGTCGACTTCCCGGTGGACGGCGGCTGCACGTCGACCTCCGACGCGTCGGAGTTCGCCGCCTGCCGCGACGGGCTCGACAACGACGGCGACGGACGGATCGACTACCCCGACGATCTGGGCTGCGCGAGCCCCGACGGACGCTCCGAGAGCTTCGTCTGCGTCGACCCCATCGACGCCGAGGGCGACGGGATTCCGGACGCCTGTGACAACTGCCCCGACGCCGTCAACGGCGATCAGCTCGACGCCGACGGCGACGGCATCGGGGACGCCTGCGAGATTCCGGGCGACGACGACGGAGACTCGGTGGTCGACCTGTTCGACAATTGCCCGGCGGTTCCGAACGGTCCCGACCAGCGCCAGATCGAGGGCATCGGCAATCAGCTCGACCGGGACGGCGACTTCGTGGGTGACGCCTGCGACATCTGCATCACCGTACCGAACCCCCGGCTCGGAGAGCTCGGGGTCGCACCCCCGCTCGACTTCCAGAACACCACCGGGGGCCAGCTCGATGACGACGGCGACGGCATCGGCAACGCCTGCGACGGCGACTTCGATCAGTCGGGCGCCTTCGTCGTCGGGATTCCCGACCTCATCCACATGCGCCACGCGCTCGGACGTCGCCGCGAGAGCTCGGACTGCCTCGATACGAACGGACGCGTCGGCGGGCCGTGCGCCAAGTTCGACCTCGATGGCAATCTGCCGATCATCGGACTGCCCGACCTGAACGTGTTCCGCCTCCAGCTCGGACGACCGCCCGGACCGAGCGCGCTCGTGCCGCTGTGCGGCGACGGCTTCCTCGCGCCGAGCGAGGCGTGCGATGACGGCAACCTGGTCTCCGGAGACGGCTGCTCGCCCGGGTGCATTCCGGAGCCCTAGTCGCGGACGAGCGGATGCTGTGCTGACGCTGGACCGAAGCAGATCGATGCGGACCGGAGGATGACGATGGGATCGACGAAACGTGTGGGCCGACCCCGCTCCGGGGCCGCGGTCGGACTCCTCCTGATGCTTCTCGCCGTGGGCTGCGCGGTGCCGGACGAGTCCGAGATCGAGCTCGTGACCGGCTCGGTGTGCAACCTCTCGACGAGCTGCGTCGCGCTCGGCGGCGACACGGCCCAGTACGTTCCCGGCGACCCCGAGGTGCCCGTGTCGTACGCCATCGACTTCGGTATCCCGGCCGCCGACGAGGTGTCGGTCGAGATCTTCGATCTCGAGCTCCCGGACGTGAACGTCGCGCCGTTCTTCTTCTCGTTCGACGCGCCGTCCTCGATCGCCGGCACGCTCGACCTCTCGGACGGCGGCATCGACCTGGACACCGTCGAGATCGTACTCGCGCGTACCGACACGCCTGGGACCACCCATTCGTTCGACACCATGCTCACCACCGGCCAGGTGTTCCGGCCGGCCTGCGCCGGCACCCAGGCCGACATCCAGAACGGATCGCCGTTGAGCTTCGTGGACGGGACGTTCACCCTGCTCGCCTCGACGTGCGTCACCGGCCCCAATCCGGTGGGCCTGACTGGCCGCTTCACGTGGGTGCTCCGCGGCCAGATCGCCGAGTTCGCCGACGTCGATCAGGACGGAGTGAGCGATCCGGAGGACAACTGTCCGGGGGTCCCGAACGGGCCGCTCCTCGGAACCTGCATCGACGGAGCGATGGCGGGCAGCCTCTGCACCTCCGACGGTGATTGCGGCGGTGGCACCTGCTCCCTGGGGCAGGAGGACTCGGAGCCCGCCGGACCCTTCACCCCGGGCGTGGGCGTGGCTGCCTCGTCGGGCGGCGACCCCGACGGCGTGGGCGACGTCTGCGACAACTGCGTCTGGATGGCCAACCCGGATCAGCTCGACAGCGATGGCGACGGCTGGGGCAATATCTGCGACGGCGACTTCAACAACGACTTCCTGTTCGTGGTGGGTCAGCCCGATGTGGCGCTGCTCCGGCTCGCGCTCGGCGAGGACGTGGACGGGAGCACCTGCCCCGACGACGACGGCAGCCCCGGCGCGGCCTGCGAGGAGTTCCGGGTGTCGACCTTCACGACCCTCAAGCTGGGGCAGCCGGACGTGGCCCACTTCCGGGCCTTCCTGCTCGGACGTCAGACGGGTCCGAAGTGTCCGGGCTGTCCGCTCGACGAGGACTAGGCGGCGGCAGCAGGCCGTACTCGGCGAAGAGGCTCTCGTAGCCATCGCACAGATGTCGCCACGAGAACCGCGCGATCTCGGCGCGCCCGGCCCGGGCGAGTCGACGCCGCAGACCCTCGTCGGAGGCGAGTCGCCGGAGGGCCCCGGCGATCGCATCGGGATCGTGGGGCGGCACCACCCAGGCGGTCTCGCCGTGGTGTGCGAAGTCGCGCGTTCCGCTCGGCGTACACACCACCGCCAGGCCGCAGGCCATCGCCTCGGCCGTCGGGTTCGACCAGCCGGCGCCCCATTCCGCGCTCACGAACACGTCCCCCCGCGCGTAGAGCGCCGCCATCTCGTCCTGGGGCACCCCGACCGCCCACTCGATGCGACGCCACCGCGCCCACCAGGGAAGGGGCGCCCGTCGATCGTCGAAGAGGATCAGGCCCGGTGCGTTCCGGCCGAGCGCGCGGTGCGCGCGAAGCACCAGGTCGGTGCCCTTGCGAGCTTTGCGCCGTCGTCCGAAAGCCAGCAACCGCAGCGGTCGCGCGGGCGGGCGGGGCAGCGGGTAGAAGCGTTCGAGGTTCACCCCGCCCGCGATCGTGCGACCCGACACCTCGGGGAGAGCCGCCTCCCAGCCCGAGGCGTTGCCCACCACCACGAATTCCGAGCGCAGTCGACGGCGATACTTCTCGGCGAAATGCGACCCGAGCAGGTTCATGATCTTGAGCCGGGCGGGCGCCTCTGCGAGCCGATCGAGCAGGCCGGTGTCGCCGCAGATCGCCACGTCCACTCGCTCGTGCGCAAGGCGCTCGATCGGGGCGACCTCTCCGTCGTACGGGATCCAAGCGGGCGCGTCGCCGTCCCGATGCAGGATCCGGAAGCGATGTCCGCGCGCGACCATTTCGTTTCCCATCTCGACGTAGCGACGCACACCCCCGTAGACCCCGACGTGAGGCAGCAGAGCGACGATGGTGAGCGAGGTGCGGGGCATGGGTGGGTCCCGGCGGCCGGCGATTGCGGGTCCGGCTCGGGCCTGTCAGTGTAGCGACGCAAGGGAGGGGCATGGAGATCGACGTGTCGGTGGTGGTGCCCTGCCACCGCCGTCCCGGAATGCTGCGCGAGAGTCTCGCCTGGTGGCGGAAGCAGACGCATCCGCACCGGCGCTTCGAGCTGGTCTTCGTCGACGACTCGGGGCCAGGCCACTACCAGCCGCAGCGCGAGGCCGTCGCGGACGGCGCGGGCGACCTGCAGGTGAAGTACCTCGTCACGGGACTTCCGGCCGACGTCTACGGGGTGACCGTGGCCCGGAACCTCGGCACCCGCGTCGCCGACGGTCCGGTGGTTCTCTACACCGACGACGACTGTCTGCCCCATCCCGATCTCGTGGCGCAGCACTGGGCCAGCCACGAGCACGACCAGGCACTGATGTTGGTCGGGAGCCGGAGCTCGGAACGGGGCATGCTGACCGCAGCACTCCCACTCCCGATGGATCGCGAGAAGTGCCGCCGCGAGCTCGCCGCGAGCCGGGACGGACGGCTCGGAGCCGGAGGCTTCAAGAGCAACAACGCGTCGGTGCGGCGGGCGCACGTCGACGCGGTGGGTGGATTCAACGAAGCGCTCGCCCGGCGCGGCGAGTACGGCTACACGGATCGCGAGCTGGCGATGCGCCTGCTCGGCTTCGGCTGCCGCCTGCGGATGAACCCCGATGCGGGGGTCTACTGCTTCCCCACCGCCCCCGAGCTCGCCGCCGCCCGCGAAGCCGGCGGCGCCCGCCAACGTGCCCACCGACGTTTCAAGCGGATCCAACGCCACTTCCGGCGCCGCCAGTGGGTGACACGGACCCTCGGGCGGGTCGGCGTCGCGCGCCCACTCTTTCCGTGGCCCGAGACGACCCGCCTGTCGGATGCGATCGAGCTCGATCCCCGGGGTTGTCGGCTCTCGGGCCGATGGCCCGGCGCCGATCAGAAGTCGTACGAGATCCCGCTGTAGTAGCGGAGGTCGTTGTTCTCGGTGCCCTCGGCGACGTCCGAGATGTACTCGTTCTCGACCCCGAACTTGAGGCTGATTCCGTATTCCTCGCTCAAGCTCATCTTCCAGTCGACGTTCGAGAGGTTCCGGTACTCGCCGGCCTCGGTGAGACTGGGGAACAGCACGTTCGAGAAGGTCAGCTTGTGCCCCTCTGCGATCCGCCACGTCCCCGAGAAGCCCCAGAGGCCCTCGAGCGCCACCTCGTCGTCTTCGCCCCCGAACTCGCGCACCACGCTCAGGCCGACGCCGGTGGTGAGGTCGAGGCGCTCACTCCGAATGAGCTCGTAGCCGGGACCGATCGAGCTGTTCAGGCGATGGTCCCACTCGCGGAACTGATCGTAGTCGTAGCGGAAGTTCGTGAACATGAACCAGGGCGAGCCGGGGAAGAGCCAATTGCGATCGGCGAGCACGCGCGCGTTGTTCTTCTCGGTGCTCCCGTCCGTCTGGGTCCAGAAGTAGCGCGACGAGAGATTCCAGCGCCGCCGCTCCGTCTCGCTCGACAGATCGATCCCCCCGCGGAGCGACGTGGTGTCCGAGTTCCCGTTGCTTCCCGAGGCCGAGATCTCGATGCTTCGATCCCAACCGCGGAGGATCCCGAGCCCGAAGGCGCCGGGGTCGGGGGGCTCGGGCGGCTCGAGCTCTGTGACGGGGATCTCGACGCGGCCGAAGACCGGATGTTCGATCACGATCCGTTCGGCGTCGCGTTCGACGACGTCGCCCGTGAGCTTGTCGCCGTTGGCGAGCACGAAGCTCTCGGCGACGGCGTCGTTCGCCACGAGCCCGATGGCCACGCTCGCGAGCGCGAGCAGCAGGCAGCAGAAGATCGGCGTGGGCGTCGGCATGGAATCTCCTCGGGGTGAAGGCGGCCGAGGCTCACCCAGACGTGGCCACGCCGCACGCCGCCCGGGCCGACCCGGCACTCGATGGCCGGCGTGGCCTGAACGGACACGTCGGGGCGGGAGGATAATCGTCCGGGATGGCGACGAAAGCGGCCCCGATCGCGCGGAGGGCCCTGCGCGCCTAGACTCGCGCGCCAGGAGGTGGCCATGGGACGTTTCGAGATCACCCGACGCAGCCGCTGCGGTCTGGCCATGCTGGCGCCGGCCATCGTGCTCGGTCTGTTCGCCTGCGGGAGCGCGCCGGACCCGGAGCCCCAGCCCGACCCGGCCACCCTCCGCCGCCTCCCAGTGGGCGAGATCATCGGGCGTGAAGGCGCCTACGGGAGCCATGCCTGGCTCGGCGTCCCGTACGCTGTGCCACCCGTGGGTACGCGACGTTGGCGGGCTCCGGCGCCCGCGCCGGCCTTCGACGCCCGTTTCGAGGCCATCGAGTTCGGATCGGTCTGCCCCCAGATCGCGAATCCGCTCGGCGGACTCGCCGAGTTCGAGCCCGGCTCCGTCGCTGGCGACGAGGATTGCCTGACCCTCAACGTCTGGACCCCCCGCTTCACCGATGGCGACCTCCCGGCCGGTGACGAGCGCCTCCCGGTGATGGTCTG